>CAMDPQ010000006.1 GCA_945905275.1 Chlamydia trachomatis | reverse complement strand
CTTTAATTCTCTGTATTTCCGATTTTCTATTTATTTAACAGGTATTTTTTAGAAAATGTAAGAATGTCTGAAAAATCAGATTCCTTTTGCTCAGAGTGTATAGGGGTCTGTTAGTAAGAGGGGAATGGTTGTTCAGCCACTGGTTTAAAAAAAAGTGGATAGAGGATCTACATCGATAGATAGTCGAATTTTGTCTTTTTTAAGCGATCTATCAAGAAGTTGGATTTTATCTTGGATCGGTAGGATCTGCTTCATTTTCATAAGGAATTGAAAACGGAATTTATCTTGGATTTTTGCGTGACCCGATGGGGTAATAGGGAGAAGCTCTACATCCGATGGCAGCTCTTTAGCTAAAAAGCTTCTGATTTCTTTTGCTTTTTGCAAGGTCTTTTCTTGGTGTTCACCCACTACTATGCATTTGATTAAATGGGTAAATGGAGGGTAGGCAAACATCTTGCGTATTTCGATTTCCTCATCATAAAAAGAGGTGAAGTCTTGCTTGGCTGCATGCTGCAGTACGGCATGTTCGGGTAGAAGAGTTTGTACAATGACTTCTCCCTTCAAATCACCTCTACCAGATCTTCCGGCCGCTTGAGTAAGCAGCTGAAATGCCGCTTCTGTAGATCTGAAATCAGGTATTTGTAGGCCCGTATCGGCATTGAGCACTCCCACTAGTGTCACCATAGGAAAGTGTAATCCCTTAGCGATCATTTGCGTACCAATCAGGATATCTGCTTTACCACTTTTAAATTGTTTGCACAGCTCTTCGTGACTCCCCTTTTTTCTTGTTGTATCAGCATCCATTCGAATCATGCGCGCTTCAGGAAAGAGGGCATGTAGTGTTTTTTCGACAAGTTCAGTGCCAGCGCCTTTAAATTTGAATTGATCTTCTTTATGGCAGCTGGGACAGGTACGGGCCTTAAGCTGACGAAAATCGCAGAGATGGCAAGCTAGAATATTTTCTCCTAGGTGAAAGGTAAGGTTCATATCGCAATGAGGACATTTCATGATATGAGAGCAGCTCAGACAGATCTGGCAGCTGTGGTACCCACGCCGGTTTAGCAGGAGAAGTGTTTGTTCTCCCACTTTTAGCCGCGCTTTCATTGCCGTAAGTAAGGGGTCTGAAAAAAGAGTGAACCCTTTGTTTTTTTCGTACTGCTCTTTCATGTTAACAATTTTGACTTGTGGGAGGGTAAAGTGGCTAGGGCGCTGTGTCAGCGTGCTTAGTATATATTTACCGTTTTTAGCATTAGCATAGCTTTCAAGGCTTGGCGTTGCACTTCCAAGTACCACAGTTGCTTTGCAAAATTTGGCACGGACAATGGAGAGATCTCTTGCGTGATAGCAAGGGGATTCGTCATTTTGTTTATAAGAGGATTCATGTTCTTCATCGACAATAATGAGACCTAAATCGGGAACAGGGCTAAAAAGGGCTGATCGTGCCCCTACGACAATGGGAGCGGTTCCCGCTAAAATATGTTTCCAAGTGTCTAAACGCTCACCGGGGGATAGACGGTGATGTAGTAAAGCGATTTTTTCTTGAAAACGGCTTTTTAGTCGTTCAATCGTCTGTGAGGTGAGGATAATTTCAGGGATAAGAAAGATGACCCCTTTTTTACATTGCAGAGCGTGTTCAATAGCTTGTAAATAGACTTCTGTTTTTCCGCTTCCTGTCACTCCAAATAGTAGGTGCGTGCTGAATACTCCTTCCTGGACAGAATGAATAATTTTAGATAATGCATTTTCCTGCTCGTCGCTAAGGACTTTATTTTGAGTCAGAAAGTATTCATGCTCCCATACGATCGATCGATCGAGCGCTCGTTTTTCCATTTGAAGAACGTTATTTTTGACTAAAGTATTTATTGGGCTTTGCGATCCACTTGTCTCTTGTAATAGATCGGATAAAAAGAGCCCTTGAGGGTACTTGAGCATGATATCTAGCACGGTAGCTTGCTGCGGATGTTTTTGTCTGAGCTCGCTACAGGCTTTAGCTAGAGCCGGTTCAGACACGCATCTTTCTATGAAATACTGGCTTTGTTCTTTTGCCTTACCGCGGACACTCGAGGGCAGAAGGGTGGTTAGGACCTTATGTAAAGGGCTGCAGTAATAGCGCGACATCCATCGAGCCATTTCTAAAAGATCGGGGGTTGTAATCGGAGCGGTAGATAGTTGTTTAACAATAGATTTTAAGTTGGCATGTATCGAAAATTGCTTGAGTTCCCAAACTGTAGCGGATCGTAGACTTGTTTTAACAGGGACGAGTACCCTACATCCAGGGGTAATTTTGCCTGCAAGTTCTGCCGGGATTAGATAATCTAATGTTTTAGCTAGAGCATCATCGAGAATGACACTTGCGATTAAGGTTGTCTCAGGCTGTTGCATAAATTCTTCCAAAGGCTTTTTTTGTGCTCAGGGTGATGCAGGTAATCTGCTACAGGTTGCAGGAGCATAAAAGGATGGCTATTTAAAGACATCTGTTTTGAGACGGCATTTTCTTTGTAGAACGGTAAAAGATTTTTTGTATTAAACAGAGAAGGATCTCCCAAGATGAGTTTCGGCTTGTGGAGTTTAAAAAATGTACTCCACTCTTTTTTCTCTTCCCATTCTTTTACGTCAATTACAGAGCAGCTGCAAAAATGAGATTCAATTGCCTTTTTAATATTTAATAAAAAGGAGTGATCCAAGAGTGTTGAACCAAAACTAAGGACGAGGACTTCCGATTGTTTACAAAGATGCTGCCATTGTTTGGCAAGAATCTTCGCTTCTTCATCGGAGGGGATCTCTTTAATGATTTGTAATTGGGGTAGAATCTTTTCTATCTGTTTTTTTAGTTCTTCGGAAAAGGTACACGGTTCCTCTATAGGGGAGGTGGTGGTGAGCTCCTGCGATGATGCTTTACCAAGGATCTCTTGTTTTTTAGGGGTTTGTACTATCGTTTTAATAGGCTGGGTCTGCAATAGTGGCTGGGCTATTTGTTTTGCAGGGAGGTGTTTTACGGTTATTTGTTGCGTATGGGGTGGTTTTTTTTTATTGGATGAAGCAAGGATATCGAAACTTGAAAAAGCCGGATCGGAGCAAAGGACTGATTTTTTGATGTCATAGTCTATTTTGATATGCTCAATAGTCAGAGCTAGGATCTCCTGAAACTGATGCTGTAGTCTATTCATTATATTTTTTTATTTTAACTGCAAAAGCAAGGTCTTGACTTCGGGTATTAAATAAGTAAAGCCGCGGGCATGAAATTTATCGCAGAGCCATTGGCAAAGGGGATCAATATCCTGCTTTAACTGTTTCTGGATAAAAGATAGCAAATACTGGGAATGAGTAATAGCATGTATTTTGTCTTGGTTTTTTAAAAGAAAAAATAAAAAGTTTTCGTCCGTTTTGCATTCATGCATTACTGGCTCTAAGGTCAGGTAGAGTTGTTGGATATATAAAGCAAGCTGCCCATCAAAATTCTTATAAGGAGCATCTAAATAGTTGCTAATTGCAGTCGTGGTATTTATTAAAGCGTGTTTAAAAATAGAGACAGCTTCTTGTTGATCTGGAAAGGCTTCCTTAAGTAATACACAGTGTTCCAGGACTTTATTTAAATATCCTCTTTGTGAGGACCAGTCTAAGGGGTAAAAGCAGGAAGATGTAGATTGGAATAGGGTGGAAAGAGGTTCTTTATTTTGATGTGCTATTTTACTATAAAAAATTTCGGATAGAATGAATTGCAATAGAAGAGACCTGTTATTGCCTTTCATAATATTGGATGCTGAAAAGGGCGAATGTAAGAACACTCCAAAATTAGTCATAAGCACTACAGTTGTTTTTCTGTTTTTTTGCATTATTGCAAAGTGTTTTTGAAAAGACAAGTTTTAAATAATTTTTTTTAATTTATTGAAAAATAGAAGTAGATCTATCTTGATGAAAGTGGATGCAGGCTGTTTGTTTTTTAGTTTGGTTGCTGCTTACTAAAGAGTCTTATCTCTTTTGTCTTGGATTAGTCTGGATTGTAATAAAGGAAGGTATGCAAGGAGTCAATTAGAGATCTTAGGCCATAATAGGTTGTCGATACCCACAAGTGCTAAGCAAATATTTTGATTTGTAAGTAAGAAATTACATAACATGTTCAGATCTAATTCGATTAAAAGCTGGGGGAGCCTCCGGTCGGGAAGTGACTCTTCATGTGAGCCGGGTCGAAGTCAAAATGATGCCTCCCGAAAGCGAGGTTAACAAGAAATCGATCAAGGGGTCGTACAGCCGTGTGTGGTGTGATGAAGATCCTTATATCGAGTGGATTTTGTTGACTCTGTCAGCGATTACTTCCGAGGCAAGCACTCTAGAAATCGTCAAGATTTATACGCAGTGCTGGATTATTAAGGAGTATCACAAATACCTCAAAATCGGCTGTAAAATAGAAGAGGCTCAACTCAGAACGGCCTATCACCTGATGAATCTTTTTGGGATCTTAGGCTTTATAGCAACTCAAATGCTGCAAATCAGAGATTTGAGCCGCATTCGAGGAACGGAACCTGCGGACAAGCACGTGGATAAAATGGTGGTTAAGCTGATTGAGAAAATATACAAACTGCCGAGCCCGCCAACGGTAAAAGAATTTTGGCGTCGAGTAGCCACAGTTGGAGGCTTTTTAGGAAGAAAATCAGATGGAAATCCGGCCTGGCAGACTATTTGGTATGGATGGCTTAGGCTGCAAGATATGTGTCGGGGAGCGGTGCTTGCTGCCAGCTATTGAAAGGGTAAAATATTTTCTTAGCACTTGTGGGTAACAACAAGGCCTCAAAGACAGACACCTACTGCTTAACAACAAGCAGTAGGTGTCTGTCTTTGAGGCTTTACTTGAGTATGTCTAAAACACGTGATCTACAAGATCAGGTCGATCTCTTCGTAGGGTGCATGCGGCATTCGAATAGGTGCCAATCACACCATCCAAACTAGAGAGTCCTTCAAACTGGATATTTTGTCCAAAGCCATCACTGTTATTATGTATAACTAAGGCAAGTCCTTGAGGTCCTTGATAACCCATTGATGGAGAAAAGAGTTCTGCTTTAGATAGTACTGTTTTTTCGGGAAAAATGATTTCTAAAAGAGCTGGCATAGAGGGATCTGCATAATTATTAAATGCAAGGACCTTCATATTTACAAAGAGTCCCTCTTCTTTTAACGACTGAAAAGCTAAAGCTTGCAAACGATTCAGGATCTCAGCTGGCCTTACACCATTGCCTTGTTCCCCTGTTAAAGTGGCTGCAAAAATGGAAGGGGGGTCGATCGTATAGACATATCCTTGCGGCGTATTTTGATCCAGTACCCGAAACTCATTACGTAATTGCTGTCGATAGGTTTCATACAGGATCTCTAAAGAAAGGAGTGCGGGTTCAGCAAGGTGTATCGATGGCTCTATCCTCATGAACTTCCCTGCAAGGGTGTACTCGGTATGAGGGTATGTAATCAAGGATTCAAGCAACTGCCGAGTCTGAGTTTGGCTGTATATATTCTCTATAGGAATTTCATGAACAGCTGGCAGGTAATGGCTGGAAGATAGGTGGTAAATCATATGTTTTTGTAGCTTTTCTTCGTATGTCTGCAGATAGAGGGCATCTTGTTTATCTGCTACAGAGGGGATTAGGATCTCTTCGAAAGGCTCGCCGATTACTTTTTTTTCTTGGGCTTTTATCAGACACATCATCACGGTGTCGAATTCCAAATCAGGCTGAATACAAGCGCTCATGATCATATTGCGTACCTTATTGTCGCCGAAAGGAGATCCTTCAGTGTACCCTCCCATCCATCTATAATCTCCAGTCATCAAGATATTACACAGTGGTGTGACAAAGGTATGCAAAGCCCCTTCCATATTGGTGATCTGGTCACCAGGCACATGCTTTAGGCTCAAGGCTCTGTCTTTTTTATTACGCATAAGATGTTCCAGCATGTGTTGCGGGATAAAAAGGCTCTTTCCAATTAAAGGAGGAGGAGATTGATCATCGATCATTATAAACCCTGTTCTAGTGATGATCGTGTTTCCTTGTGGATTATCCAGTGTGCGTAATCGGGAAGAGTCAATTTGTGTAAAAGAAGTGAGTTCGGGTCGGTATAAATCAACTAATAGATTGTTGACACAGAGAGGTCTCGCGCCGAAAAAAAACAGGGAAGCTGCAGAGGTTGTCGCCAGTGCTCCTCCTAATACAGTTAGGCTGGTTCGATACAATAAGCTCAGGTGAGTAGCGTTAAACAAGGCCCAGCTTGTTAAGGCTATACCGATCACGCAAGCTGCGATTTTGACTATTTTATCGGTTGTATCATCTTTAGATATCTCGATGTGCCATGGTGAAAAATAGGTGGCATAGGAATGTAGTGGGTTGGTTTGTATGAATGCCATGGTGGTTCTTTCGGAGGGTGTTTTCAAGAAATAAGGTAAATAGATCGTACGAACCCAAAATAGTTTAACAAAGGAGGATGCTAAAAAGCTAGATATTTTTTACTGTAAAGCAATATCTCTATATAGCTCATACTACTATGCTTTTTTTAAATTGAGGTTAGCTTTCTACATATAGGTCAAAAATAGCCTCGTTATAAAAGCCCTGTTGTTTGTACTTACGATGTGTTTCATGAAAAACTTGGAAAATTGCTGGATTAAAAACTCATAAATATTCTATGTAAAGCATAGTATATTTAATGATTGTATATGGACGGAATAAGGAGGTGGGATGAGTCAGGTAGATTCTAAAAGCTTGCTGGTGCAGTTTGGTAAGAGGACTCTTATGCCTTTGCTATTGATTACATGCTGCCCATCTATTGTTATATTAATATGGTATACCAATGTCTATTTAAGCGGTTCCTTAGCCTTGCTCTATTCGATGTGTGTATCCCAAGGCTTTTTCTCTGCTCTGTATCAGATGTGGGGTCCTGTTTTTTGGGGTTCTAGTGTATCTTGGTTCGCGATTACTGTTTTTACAGTCGTTCAGCTTCTCATTATGAGGTTTACACCAGGTAAAAAATTTTATGGTCCGATTACACCCAAGGGCAATGTGCCGGTCTATAAAGCAAATGGTCCTCAGGCCTTTTTTATTTCTTTAGGCCTGTTTTATATTTGCTCATTTAAGATGGGGTTATTTTCACCCACAATTATCTATGATCATTTTGGGGAAATTTTAAGTTCATTGAATTTGCTGAGCCTTTTTCTTTGTGTCGTTTTATATTTTAAAGGACTTTATCTCCCTTCTTCTTTTGATGCAGGCTCTTCTGGTAACCCTGTTTTTGATTATTATTGGGGTACTGAACTCTATCCTAGGTTTTTAGGTTGGGATATTAAAAAGTTTGTGAATTGTCGATTTGGTCTAGTCGCGTGGAGCTTAATTGTTATTTCTTTTGCAGCCAAGCAACATGAGCTATATGGTCTAAGCGATGCAATGCTGCTGGTGGTTATGCTTCAATTAATCTACTTAATTAAATTTTTTGCATGGGAAACAGGATATTTAGGCTCTCTGGATATCATGCATAATAAGACAGGCTTTTATATTTGTTGGGGTTCTATGGTATGGCTCCCAGCTATATATCCATCATCTACTTTATACTTAGTAAATCACCCGCAGCATTTAGGTTTCCCGACGTTTTCTGTGATTTTCCTGTTAGGATTTGCAAGTATTCTACTTACCTACTTTGCTGACCGGCAAAGGCAGCAGGTGAGGGTGATGAATGGGGAATGTAGGGTATGGAAAAAAGAACCTCAGCTTATTATCGCTAACTATACCACTCAAACAGGAGAGCAGAAACAAAGTTTACTTCTTGCTTCTGGTTTTTGGGGGATTGCTAGGCATTTTCATTATATACCCGAGTTTTGTGGGGCTTTTTTCTGGAGCGTTCCTGTATTATTCCATAGTTTTCTTCCTTATTTCTATATCGTCTTCCTTGCCGTGCTCATGGTTGAAAGATCCTTTCGTGATGATGCTAGATGCGCTGCCAAGTATGGAGAGGATTGGAAGAAATACTGCCAGAAGGTTCCTTATAAAATCGTTCCTTATATGTTCTAGTGGAGGTTTTAATGTCTATTACTTTGGAGTCCATTGCTGTAGATGGACAATTGCTTCAAGCTACATTTACGCCTTCTATCGGCATGAATTTAATAAGCTTTAAGAAGGGGGCTAGGGAGGTTATTGATCAATCGACAACCTCTTTATTCCAAGATCACTTTGCAGGCCTTGGTGCGCTCATTGGGCCTCATTTTCATCGCCGTAATCCTGATCAAATCTCTGCTCTACCATTTGAAGAACGGTTTTCCCATATTGCGCGAGTAAAAGCCAAGGGAATTCAAGAGCCGTTTTCTCATGGCATTGCCAGGTATGCTCCATGGATTTGTACAAGTACAGGAAACACTCTGCATGCCAAAATTAGTGGTGAAGATGTCTGGAATGATGTCAGTCTTTCTGTATTAGAAGGGTTTCATTTCACAATGCGCTTACATGCGCGCCTTACTCCTCAGGGGCTTTTTTTAGAACTATCTGTGGATGCAGAGAAACCTTCTGTTGTAGGGTATCACTATTATTATCAGATCGGTTCCGTCGCCGATGTTACGATGCAAAATACAAAACCGCAATATTTTGATGGTAAGACCCTATTGGAGCTTCCTTTCGACTGGATCTCGCAGGAGCAGATTAAGATGCCCATTCAAGGGGCAATAGATTGGGGTTTTTATCCGCAAGAGATAGGAAAGACTAGCACGATCCTTATGCAGTCGGGAAAGGAAAGTCTCAGGGTGAGCTATCAGTCTCAAACAGAGGAAAGCTCCTTGCAGATATATCATCCTGTAAATGCTTCTTATGTATGCATTGAACCTTTAAGTGCTACACTCCCAAGAAATCCAAAGTTGTTTTCGAGTGGTGTGAATATGCAAATTGAAATTTTGTAAGGGACCAAGAGGGATCAGCTTTCAAAGAGAGCGTCGACGTAGTCTTTTGCGTTAAAGGGCATTAAATCATCAACACCTTCTCCTACCCCAATCCATTGAACAGGGATTTTCAACTTCTTATATATAGCAAGGACGATTCCTCCTTTTGCAGACCCATCGAGCTTGGTTAATACAAGGCCTGTCAGTGGAGTAAATTGATGGAATACTTCTGCCTGATCAATGGCGTTTTGTCCTGTAGTAGCATCCAAAATAAGGAGTGTTTCGTGAGGAGCAGACGGTGTATGTTTTTGGCAGATTCTTCTGACTTTCTCCAGTTCTTGCATAAGATCTGTTTTATTTTGTAGGCGGCCAGCGGTATCGATGATTACGAGATCATATCCACGGGATGTGGCAGCAGATAGGGCATCAAAAGCCACACCTGATGGATCGGCGCCAGGCTTGGATTTAATGATGTCTATATCCAGTTTATCAGCCCAGTGAGTGAGTTGATCAATAGCTGCTGCGCGAAAGGTGTCTCCAGCGGCTACGAGGACCTTCTTTCCTTGTTTTTTGAAATGGTACGCCAGTTTAGCAATCGTTGTCGTTTTGCCACTGCCATTTACACCCACTACCAGGATGATATGGGGTGTATGGAGAAATGGTTGATCTACAACTGGTGTGGAGATAGTCTGTAATGCGGTCTGTTTTAACAGTTCGAGGATCGAGCTCATTTCTTGTAGGGGTTTGAGCCGCAGTTCGGATCGTAGATGGTCTATAAATTCAGTAATGCATTCGCTGCCAAGATCTGCTTCGTAAAGTATTTGCTCAAGCTCTTCTAATGTTTCATCATTCCAAGGCTTGCCTACCAAAGCGCTAAGCCTAAAGCTTAGAGCTGAGTGTGTTTTTAACAGAGCTTGTTTGACTTTTTGAAAACGATTTTTTAAAAAACTTAGCATAGATGGTGTTTTTATTATTGATCGAAAAATAAGTCTATCAGATAAGGGATTTCAACAGAAGAAAAGGATGGCAATATGAATTTGCATGAGTATCAAGCGAAGGAGATTTTAAAGGAGTATGGGATTCCGATTCCCCCTTTTGGGGTTGCAAGTAACCATGTAGAAATTCAGAAGGTGATTAAACAATTGAATATCTCTGAAGGAGTTGTGAAAATCCAAGTTCATGCTGGGGGAAGAGGAAAAGCGGGTGGCGTGAAATTCGGGAAAAATCCCGATGAGCTTTTCTCTATAGCTCAGCATCTGCTCGGCATGAAAATGATTAATAATCAAACTGGTTCACAGGGTGTTATAGCTCATAAAGTTTTAATATCTAAGTCTTTAGATATTAAAAAAGAGTACTATATTAGTGTCGTTATCGATAGAGAGCGTGCTCAGCCAATTTTAATTGCTTCTCCTGAAGGGGGTATGGACATAGAGGAAATTGCTGAAAAATTCCCAGAAAAAATTCTTAAGCTCCCGATCGAGCTCAGTGGAGAGATTAAGCAGTTTCGTTTAGTCCGTCTAGCCCAGTTTATGGGGTGGCATGGAAAACAAGCCGAAGAGGGCATGAAGATTGCCAGGGCTCTTGCACAGGCTTTTATAAAAACGGATGCCGCTTTATTAGAGATCAATCCTCTTATTGCAGATCAAAAGGGAGATTTGTGGGCATTGGATGCTAAGATTAGTGTCGATGAGAATGCTTTATTTCGTCAGCCGTATATCGCCAGTTGTTACGATCCTAGCCAGCAATCCAAGTCGGAAAGTGATGCTAAAGAGTTTGATCTAGCTTATGTGGCTCTAGATGGTAATATAGGCTGCATGGTCAACGGGGCAGGACTTGCTATGGCAACAATGGATCTTATCTACCATTATGGGGGCAGGCCCGCGAATTTTTTAGATGTAGGTGGAGGGGCATCAAAGGAAAAGGTCGCAGCGGGTTTCCGTATTATTTTAGAAGACCCTCAGGTTAAGGCTATTTTAGTGAATATTTTTGGTGGAATTATGAATTGTGCCACACTTGCTGAGGGGATTATCGAAGCCGCAAAGGAATTTGCGATCAAAGTGCCTTTGATTGTTCGTATGGAAGGCACCAATGTAGAAATGGGCACCCGTCTTCTTAAGGAGTCTAAACTCACCATCACAACAGCAGATAGTCTTTCTGATGCAGCTGAAAAATCTGTTGCTGTTTTAAAAGCTAATTAGAAGAGGTTTTTTTCATGTCGATACTAATCAATAAAGATACCAAAGTCATTACCCAAGGGATATCCGGGAAGTCTGGACGCTTTCATACAGAACAGGGGTTATTATATGGCACTTGCTTTGTCGGAGGAGTAACCCCTGGTAAAGGGGGGCAAGAGATTCTAGGTCTACCTGTATTTGATACCGTATATCAAGCAAAAAAAATCACAGGCTGTGATGCTACAGTGATTTTTGTTCCTCCCCCCTTTGCAGCTGATGCAATTCTGGAAGCAGAAGATGCAGGAATTCCTGTTATTATATGTATTACAGAGGGGATTCCTGTTTTGGATATGGTTGAGGTAAGTCGGGTGATGCGTAATAGCAAAAGGTCTCGTTTAATTGGACCTAATTGTCCTGGTGTTATTACACCTGATGAATGTAAAATAGGAATTATGCCTGGCTATATTCATAAAAAAGGGAAGGTAGGTATTGTATCTCGATCAGGGACGCTTACTTATGAAGCAGTATGGCAAACAACTGCTTTAGGGATAGGGCAATCCACTTGCGTGGGAATTGGAGGAGATCCTTTAAATGGAACCAATTTTATCGATGTCCTTCGGTTATTTCAGGATGACCCTGCTACATCCGCTATTCTGATGATCGGTGAAATCGGTGGCACAGCCGAGGAAGAGGCTGCAGAATGGATTAAACATGAATGTACCAAGCCCGTGGCAGCCTTTATTGCCGGCCTTACTGCACCTCCCGGTCGGAGAATGGGCCATGCAGGAGCTATTGTATTGGGTGGCAAAGGGACCGCCAAAGAGAAAATGCAGGCATTAAAAGCGGCAGGAGTTTTTGTTGCAGAGTCGCCGGCGGATATGGGTATCAAAATGCAGCAAGCAATCAAACACTTTAGTTAATATGATGAAAATCGGTGGCAAGCTTCCTATTTCTATTCATTTCTCTTTTTGGATTGTATCCGCATTGATAGGATTTCTTTACACTAGAGAGGTTCTAGGAACTGTAGTTTGGATGGGCATCATCTTTATTTCGGTTCTTATTCATGAATTAGGCCATGCTTTGACAGCTGCGCTTTTTGGGTTACGGCCGCGGATTGAGCTTGTGGGTATGGGTGGTCTGACGCATTATGACAGTGATAAGGTCTCTTTGTTAAAGAGGTTTTTCATTATACTTAACGGTCCGTTATTCGGTTTTTTTCTGTTTTTACTAGCCATGGGGCTTTTGCAGCTGCCACTGGTGGCGAGCTCAGCAGTGGCGCCTGTTATATTTACTTTGCAATATGTTAATCTTTTTTGGACTATTGTAAATTTAATCCCCGTTTTACCTCTTGATGGAGGGCAGTTATTAAGAGTGATTTGTGAAGCTGTTTTCGGTGTGAAGGGGGTTCGATATGCTCTTGTTGTGGGGGGTATAATAGCGATTGCGATCGCTGTTCTTTCTTTTGTATACGGACAGATTTTTATCGGCGCTTTATTTTTTCTTTTTGCTTTTCAGTCCTATGATGGATGGAATAAGACCAAAATGCTTGCGCCTCCGGATCAGGATCAAAAGATCAAAGAAATGCTCCTTGATGCCGAAGAGTTAATGCAAAAACATCAAGTAGTCGATGCGATTGATGCCTTTGAAAAAGTTCGGCTATCTGCAAAAGAGGGGCTTATCTTTAATATGGCCACGCAATACAAAGCATTTTTAGAGTATGAGCAAGGTAGGCAGCAAGCTACCTATAAGCTATTAAAGTCCATCGAGCAGAATTTAGCGATAGATGGATTGTCCTTATTGCATAAAACAGCGTTTGCAGAGAAAGATTATCCTTTAGTAAAAAAGCTGGCTGCAGAATGTTTCCAAAATTTTCCAAGTGTGGAAATTGCTTTAATAAATGCATATGCTCATGCGGAGCTTCAAGAATCCCAAGCAAGTATTGGTTGGTTAGAGACAGCTGTCAGAGAGGGTTTGCAAAATATCGCAGAGGCAGTCTCGCTTCCGTATTTTAACCTTCTTCGTAAAGATCCTCTTTTTATTCGCTGGCTGGCCTCTCATGATCAATTTCCTTCATAGCTATACTGGGTTCAACCGGTATAGTGTGTCTGATAAAGGGGTGTTGCAGTAGGTCTATCGCTGAAGGGCGATTTTCGAGAACTAGAGTGCTTTCCATAAAGTCTTTAAGTAATTCACAACTTTCCTGCTCGAGCGCTGAACAGCGGCTCTTCCGCGATGCAAATTGAGTGTCCAACCACTCTCTTGGGTTCTTTAAATCTGGAAAAGGCTCTGGCTTCATTGTAAATATGCCGTCAGCAGATGATGTAAATAGCAATTGGATCTGTGGTCTGAGTCTTTGGAGATAACGTAAGGGGAATGGACTAAGAAATAATCCGAGCATGTGTCTATGTCGATCTGCATTCTCTGAAGGAAATAGGTAAGACCCGGTAAATAGTTCAAAAATAGAGCAGCCTAGACTCCAGATATCGATCGTGTGATCTAAGGGTAGCCCTAATATAATCTCTGGGGCACGCCAGAATCTAGAACACATATACGCAGGTTGTGGCCCATCATTAGGATCTGGAGTATCAAAAGCAGTTCCAAAATCGATAAGCCGTATCTGATTCTCATCGAGTAGTAGGTTTTCAGGTTTAAAATCTCCATGAGTGATCCCATGCTCTTGTAAAAAAGCTAGAGCTGTTAAAGCTTGAGTAGTTAGGCTTTGGATCTGACTGAGATCTAATCCTCCTGGTGTCCGACGCGATAGTTTAGATAGATCAGGACCATATTGCTTTTGTAATAGCATATAATGAGAGGGTGATATAGCTGCATCAAGAGCCCAACGACCGAGAAAATGTTGATCTAATCGGTCTTGAGATGTTATCTTTTTCAGATAAAGGGCTTCATAATAAAGTTCTATTTTATTGGCTTTTGTCTCTTCTGCATTAAACGAAGCTCGATTCACTTTCATTGCATATTGCTCCTCTTCCCCCCCTATACTTTGGCATAGGACAGAAAACACCCGTCCATGTCCTCCTTCTCCAAGTATTTTTAAAATTCTACATTGAATTTGGAGCTCCCCCTGAGTGATTTGAAAGATAGCAGGGAGGGCGTTAGGATCTTTTATTAGAGGAGGTAGTGGTGCTGGCTGTTGTTTTTTTAGCGCACACAATGCTAGTGCAGCGGTGTGCTCCGGGGGAGTCACTGGATCTGGAGTTATGCGTATGGGGCTGTAGGCAGTAGTTACTCGGGTTAAAAGAGAAAACATGGGGATAGCTCTTTATGTAATAAAAAATATTAGGAATCGATTTTACGTAGATGTACTTAAAGAGCAACTGATATTTTGAGGAGCTGAAGGTGGGTCTAGCTCTTGTTACGAATGCGCTCGGATGCCTCCGGCTAAAGAATAAATGGTATCTCTTAACAAAATTTCGCGCAGCTTATATGTCGCTACAAGACTTCTGCCTCCGCTATAACAGTAGAGTACCACGGGATGTTGTGGTATTTCATCAAGCCTTTCCCAAAGTTGTGAAAGTGGGATCCACTCACCACCTATATGGGCTTTTTTGCGCTCTTCTTCTTCTCTGATATCAAGCAGCGTGAGGAGACGTTGTTCATCGATCCATTGAGAAAGTATTTCTTGTGTAATTTCTGCACTGTCCATAGTTATCTCTCCTTATTCTAGATGTTGTATAGAGAATATAGAGAATCTTTTATAAAAAGACGATCTATAAAAAAGCTTTATCTATATAAGGAAAATTATATCATAGGTTTTTATGCGATAGATAAGGGTGTTTATGCGAGTGATCAGGAAATTCTTTCCGAGAAATATAGGTTTATCTGGCCGGGTGATGCGTGGCGTTATGGCTATGCTTTTTTTATGGATGGCCTATAGAAATCAGAGTTGGGTGTTATTTCTTATTGCCTCTTTTGTCGTTTTTGAGTCATTCATGAGTTGGTGTGTTGTTTATCACCTTATTGGTATTAATCGATGTCCAGTCAAAGGAAGAAGAAAGAAAAAGTAATCCCCTTTAGAACAGTTTTTAGATTGCATGACTATCTGAGAAGTCGTAATTAAGAAATCGGATGTTTACAGATAGTAATTGTATGAGATTGTTCTTAAACAATAGAGTTTAGATGTCTATGAAAGGGGCTCGCATTTTTTTGATTTTGAGTGTATTGATCCTCAATGGGTGTAATAATTCCATCGAAGTGCGTGAAGAATACATTTATGATGGTTATGACGATGCTTATTATTATGACCAGGGTGATGAGAAATATGGACATCATGGTCATGGAGGGGAAGGTCATCATGGTCACTAAAGCTAGATTGTGTATACTGTAAGCTTTATTATTGTTACGGTTTTAACTCATGCCTGTTAGCAAGGAGAAAGACGATCATATTCAGTCAGTGATGCGCCAACTGGGCATTCAAGATGATGATCTACTCGAAAAATTCATTATAGGATCAGGTCGCGGAGGTCAAAACCTACATAAAACTTCATCATGTGTCTATTTGCAACATATTCCTACAGGTATTTCGGTAAAATGTCAGGCAAGTCGTTCTCGAGAAATGAATCGCTACTTTGCCAGGCGTCTGCTTTGTGAAAAATACCAGTCGTTGATTTTAAAGGAAAAAACGGAAAAGCAGCAGGAGTCGGAAAAAATTCGACGACAAAAACGCACCCGATCTAGAAAACAGAAGAAGAAAATCCTTGAGGGAAAACGGTTGCACGGAGAAAAGAAAGGTCTACGATCAAGGCCTGATGAGAATTAGATCAGAGAATAAAACGAGGTATCTAATCAAATCGACACCTCGTTTTACTCCCGTTTTCAATCCATTTTAATCGAATAAAATCTTGTCATAGACCCCTGTTTAACTAGTATAAGAACACGGTTTTTCTTGCCCACTTCCCCCATAGCTTCATTAAATTCGGTCATATTAGACACTTTTATATGGTTAATCGATAGAATAATAAAACCCGGACGTATGCCTGCCATGGATGCAGGTGAACCAGGTTTGACCTTGGTGATAAAAATCCCTTCTTCGGTTTTTGGGTAGCCGAGCTGTTGCGCAATATCTGGTTTTAATTCATCGACTTCAATGCCGATTTTTTGGGAAAGCCCACCGGTTGTAGTGAGTGCATCAGAGGCACTACCTAGTGTGACAGGAATTGTTAATAGAGTTCCTTTTCTATTAATCTTTAATTGAATAACAGAGCCAGGGGTCATGAGAGAGATGTCATTTCTAAAGCCACCGAGAGATTTTAATACCGTTCCATTATACTCAATAATAATATCCCCTTGCTTTAAGCCTGCTTGATCAGCGGGAGAGTTTTTACTTACATCAGAGATTAATGCCCCCTCAGCTTTATCCAAGTTAAAGGAGTCTGCTATATCTTTATCAACGGGTTGGAGAGATACGCCAAGAAATCCGCGGGTCACGACTCCATTATTGATAATTTGGTTCATAATATTTTTTGCCATATTACTGGGGATTGCAAATCCAATACCCATGTATCCTCCAGAACGGGATACAATAGCTGTATTAATGCCAATGACTTCACTGTCTAAATTTAAAAGAGGTCCACCAGAATTTCCGGGATTAATAGCGGCATCTGTTTGTATAAAGTCTTCTAGGTCGGTAATTTTCAGATTCTGCCTACCTTTGGCGCTAATCACACCAACGGTGAGACTAGCTTCGAGCTGAAAAGGACTGCCTATAGCCACAACCCATTCACCAATATCCATTTGATCGGAATCGCCAAGTGCTACAAAAGGGAACTCTTTACCTTCTATTTTGACCACAGCAACATCGGTATGCGGATCAGATCCTATAACGGTAGCATCCATTTCTCTTCCATCATTTAGTACAACGGTGATTTTATCTGCCCCTTTGATAACGTGGGCATTGGTTAAAATATAGCCATCGTTACTAACAATAAAACCTGAGCCTTGGCTCATCTGTTGCTTTGGCTGTGATTGTTGAGGTAGGCCAAAAAAACGTTGAAATAAATCATCTCCAAAGGGGTCTCCTGGCGATTGAAAAGGGGAAGTGGGTTCATCGGTCGTTGCTTGCACTTTAATGAAAACGACCGCCGGCATGGATGTTTTAGCAACATTAGTAAATGATTTAGAAATTTGTTTTGGAGAGCACACACAATCTGCTGTTTTTTTGGTGGTAATTGGTGCTTTTGCCTCTGCTGCCATGATGGGGTTTGCCATTAACGAAGCGGCCGTGTAGATGGAAAGTAGAAAATTTGATGACATAGTCTCTCCTTTTAGTTGTATAGTAAAAAATTCTACAGTACGTAAGAGTGAAGAAAATCTCAATACGACTTTTTAAATTCGTAGTATTTCCATTTTTTTCTTTCGTTTTGCTAATTCTAGGTTCTCTTTTTCTATAAGATCTTTATTGCCAAAGCAAACCACTACACCTGATTCTTTTTGCATGCTTAGATGTAGCATCACCGCATTCTGTAGCTCAGCCTTGGAAAGGCTTATGATTTTTTGACGAAATTCCTGTCTCATCTGTAGGCTTTTATCATCACGCCACCAATTGTATGCCGTAATGGCTTTATTGCCTGGAGCAATCGGCGAGTCAAGTTGTTGAATAATTCCGAGCTTCGCCTCCTCTAGGTCTGTTTCTGAAAATTGGCCGCTGCCGATGATTTCAATGGCTTGATCAAATGCATCGAGAGTGCTCATGATATGGGGATCTCGGTAGGAGTGAAAATAAAAGCAGCCTATTAAAGGACTAAAGTTGGCGCCGGCGCCATAGGCACCACCTTGTTCCCGTATTTTACTGAGTAAGACTTTATTGTCAAAAAGCTGTGTTGCGACTGTCAGAGCAGGAGTATGTGGATGTATAAAGGAAATCGATCGGAATGCTTTTACGTTATAGGCCACTTGGGCTGCTATAGAACGGGCTTGCGAGGGGACTGTGGGTATAGCATAGTTTGCCTTCCAAGGAGTAAAAGGGTTTGAAGGCAGGTCGGTAAATAGATCATAGAAGTTATGTCTTTCCAGAAGATTAAAGCTTTCTGCATCACAAGATAAGATCAGGTGAGTATTCTGGTATGTGAATATTCTATTTTTTAAATCGACGAGTTTTTGTATTAGCACATCACTGTTTTTCTCTAGCTGATTATAGATCTCTTGAATCGTGTGTAGGTAGTGAAGGCCAAAAGAACAATTGTTGATATGGGTAGATACATGAAACCCACTTAACGCCTCTTGTATAGCATAGCGCAGTGCATGGCGTGGTAGTTTACTGATTAATGAACTATGAATTTGTTTGATCAGTTCATTCAGTCTTTTTGTGTCATGCAAATCAGGCGTTGTAATAAGATCTCGATAGAGGGAAAATAGTTGGTCCGCTTTGCGATCCAAAGCCTTCCCTCTAATCATTAAGCATGGTTTAAGTAGCTCAGGATTAGTTGATTGCACGTGTAGCGATGAAGAGACTGTAATTCCTCCTGTATGAGCCTGTATATATTCTAGATTTTTTACATAATCTCTGCTTCCAGATCCCAGTTGAGGTAGGAGGGTTAGTAACAGTTGGAGGTAGGGAAGCTCCTCTTCTTCTATTGCTGGTAAATCGAAACAGAGATCTGCATGAATGATATGATTGGTAAAACAATTATGATGGAAGGTTTCAAAGTTATTGTATTTCTTTCTTGTTAAAGGAAGATCCCTTGCAAGAAGTGGTACATCCTCTAAAGTGACTTTAGGAAGACAATCCAGACTTTGATGTTCTACACTCTTTTGATATTGTTTTAATTGGGTTGTCTGTTTCAGGATTTTATCGATTTCTGCTTGCGAAAGATGATTTTTAATTTTTGTAAGAAGAGAGGTTTCTTCAGCCGCTTCTTTAGTGGCAAGCGTTGAATCTGGGATAAAGGTGATTCTCACAAAATGGGGGTTCTTGATTACATACTTATATAAGAGTTCTTGGAGAAAGTTCGGGTCCTTGGCTTTCTGGCTGAGTCTTTCAAATAAGGAGTAAATGACAAGCGCGTTTTCTGGTTCACAACCATGCTGTTTGGCAAGGGCTGAGCGTAAAAAAAGTGTAAGACCAAATGGGCTGTGATCTCCTGAGATTTCGAGCCTTGAAAACTCAATTTGATGAATAACAGCGTCGATGAGATGTTCTTCGATAGGTGTCTGAGCAATTTGAAGCAAGGAGGTAAATAGGAATTGTTCTAATTGATCGATTTTATGTTCTTCGCAGCCCTTACAGGTGATGACATAAGGCATTTCGCTCATTTCATTATCCATAAATGCATCAGCCTCGAGGCATAGACCCGATTCTAAAAGCATTTTTTTGAGAGGAGATGCATCAGTATCCATGAGGAGCGCATCAAGAATAGTTAGTGCTAAGACATCTTCCTGTTGAATAATAGGGCAAGTGAGCCATCCAAACGATACCATAGTCCGATTTTCACTCTTTTCCTGTTCGGTTACTGGGTAGGGGTACGTTTTTCGGATAGGCTGAGAAAAACGAGGTTGTAAAGGAATCGGGGGTAAGGGGGTCTGTGGTAGAACGTTTTTTAATGTTTTTTCGTGAATAAAATCTAAATGCTGTTTTAAGGGGAGATTGCCATAAAAATAGAATAAACAGCGGCTTGGGTGATAGAAAGTCTCATAAAATTCAATCAGTTCTTGATAAGTAAGGTGAGGGATGTTTTTTGGGTCTCCTCCAGAATTATGAGCGTAAGGTAGGCCTGGAGTCAGATGTTCAATCATAGCATGCCATAGCCTAGAATCAGCTGACGAGAGGCTCCCTTTCATTTCATTAAATACAATTCCCTTAAAGATCAGAGGCGTTGTGGGGTCTTTCGGTTTAGTGAATTCGAGTCTGCAGCCTTCTTGTAAAAAGCTGAGTTCTTTCAGATCTGGATGAAAGACTGCATCCAAATAGACATCTAGAAGATTGTAGAAGTCTTTTTCTACTTGAGAGGAAGCTGGATAGCATGTGAAGTCTGCACCGGTCATTGCATTCATAAAGGTATTCAGACTTCTGCGGGTCATCGAAAAAAAAGGGTCTTTTACCGGGAATTTTTTGGAGCCGCAGAGTACTGTATGTTCTAGGATATGTGCTGCTCCATTAGAGCTTGAAGGCAGTGTTTTAAAAGAGAGGCAGAATAAGTTTTCTGGGTCATCATTTGCTATATGCATGAGTTGCGCGCCACTTGGTTTATGGGTCAGTTCGCGTAGAACGCAACTGAGTTCTTCAATAACAAGTATTTTAGTAACTTCGAAATCCAGGTAATTTTGGCCTACTTGATTCAGAAAATGTGTGTGCATATATGTCCTTAAAGTCAATCAGTCAGCATAGAAAATGCAGATCTTTTTTCCAAGGCTAAAAGACAGCTATCACATAAGCTAGATGGAGAAAAATAACGGTTGCAGAAGTTATTAAAGATCCACTTGCAGGTATCGGTTGGCTGTTATACTGTTTTAGGGAATAAGGATATCCTATGTTTACGCGATTATCTACACTCATTTTGGCAGCCATTGCATGTGCTGTCTGCTGTAGCTTTACAAAAGTGCAAGATCTGACTCTTCAGCAGAAGATAGGTCAGCTGTTGATGGTTCATTTTGATGGAGAAATACCAAATGAAGAGGCTAAAACAGCGATCCAAGAGCTTTATGTGGGATCAATTATTTATTACAATTGGGCCAATGGACTGACCTCACCAGAACAAGTTAAAAAATTAAGTGCTGGTTTGCAAGCCCTTGCAACGACTCCATTGATTATTGCTGTCGATCAGGAGGGGGGTGTTGTAGCAAGGTTAATTCAAGGGTTTACTGTATTCCCTGGAAACAAAGCGCTTGGGATGACAGGAAATGCAGAGCTTGCCGAGCGGAGCTCTTATGCTATGGGTATCGAGCTTTTGAGCGTTGGGGTAAACATGAATCTGGCGCCTGTTGTAGATGTCAATATTAACCCTAAAAACCCGGTAATTGGGATTCGGTCCTTTGGAGATGTACCAGAGTCTGTCGTGACTTTTGGGGCAAAGTCTTTGGAGGGGTACCATCGGGCAGGCGTTATTAACTGTCTGAAACATTTTCCAGGGCATGGAGATATCTCCATAGACTCTCATGAAGATCTCCCTTTTCTCTATAAGACAATCGAAGAGTTAAAAAGAGTTGAGCTGCTTCCCTTTGCAAGCCTTGCAAAAGACGCTGATACCATCATGACAGCACACCTGCTCGTTCCCTCACTGGATTCAGATTACTGCTCGACACTGTCCAAAATAACCTTAGATTATTTAAGGAATCAAATCGGTTTTAAAGGCGTCATCCTCTCAGACTCTTTATCTATGGAGGGGGTTGTAAAGAGATGCGGAGGAAATGTGGATGAGGCCGCTATTCAGGCTTTTAATGCAGGATGCGATATTCTCATTTTAGGAGGTAAGCAGCTAACCGGAGCGAATCGTAATCTAGAGTTGACCATGGCAGATGTTCGAAGAATTCGTGATACGCTAGTTCTTGCCGTCCAAAGCGGACGTATCTCGGAAGAGGCGGTCAATGGCTCTGTAGAAAGAATTCTGCAATTAAAGCAGAAGTATCTTAGCATTATCCCAACGATCCCCAGCGAAGATCATAAGGCTCTGGCTTTAACAATTGCTACCCAGGCTTTACAAAAGATCCAAAATAATCCTTTAGCCCTTGGGTCTGTTAAGGAAAAGAAAATTGGAGTAATTGCGCCACTGCTTCTTAAAGAGATGATCGATCCACTCTTGCAGGTAGGTAAGGAGGGGCAGGGTTTATTCTTCAGTGGCTTAAGTCCCCTTGTAGATGAGGTGCACTCTATTCAAGAACAGGCTAAAAAGATGGATCTGCTCATGATTTGTTCTTATAATGCCTGGAAAAATCCGGCTCAGCAGGATCTCATTCATGCACTTATTGCTGAAGGTAAACCGGTCCTTCTTTTAGTTGTGAGAGATCCTTTGGACGCTTCCTTATTTCCCAATGCAAACATCATTTATACAACGTTTAGTCCGACCGCTTATGCGATCGAGGCTGTTGCCAAGGAGCTGCAATGATTGGATTCCTACTTATCTTTTTGTGTCTTTTACCATCCCATGACATTGCTCAGAAAATCTGGATGAAGGAGTGTGGAGGTAAAGTGATAGAGCTTACTCACTGGAAAAAAGGGGAGGAGTTTGCCTCAGTTGGTATCGGTCATTTTATATGGTATCCTTCTGAGAAAAGGGATCGCTTTGAAGAGACGTTTCCTGAGCTTTTACATTTTATCGAAGAGCGGGGAGTAAGCCTGCCTGCGTGGCTAAAAGCCTGCCGTATATGTCCTTGGAATTCTAGGGAGGAGTTCTATCAAAATATCGAAGGCATAGAAATGAAAAGTCTGAGGGAATTCTTGTTTGCCACAAGAGATTTGCAAGGAGAATTTATTGTTCGGCGGCTTGACAATGCTGTCTCCCGTATTTTAACCCAGTTGCCAGAGTCAGAATCTAAGCGAGTTAAAGAGGTATTTGATCGTTTATCGCAAACCCCTGCGGGAGCTTATGCTTTAGTTGATTATCTGCATTTTAAGGGGGAGGGAATGTCTTCCGCTGAAAGATATAAAGGCCAGGGATGGGGGCTTTTACAAGTCCTTCTCAGGGTCAGCCCTTTATCAAACAATCTGCTTGAGGATTTTGTTCGTCAGGCTAAGGCAGTCTTGTCAGAAAGGGTCGAAAATGCACCTCCTGAGAGGCACGAAGAAACGTGGAAAGCTGGTTGGTTAAATCGGGTCGATAGTTATTTACAATAGTCTAGACAATCGAATCAGAATTGTCTTATTCCCATGCCATGGAAAACTACCAGATCCTCTACTATTTTTAACCTCTAAATACGAAAGTGATTGCAGAACCTTTCTGGCTTTTGGAGGTTATTCATTATTAGGATGAAGAAGGGTCATGAGATTAGAATGAGCTCACAAGATAAATGAATAAGAGGGATGAGGCAGAAGCGACCGCAAATTTTAGAAAAAATATGTGGATAACCAAGCATATACCTATCCAACAGCTCTTGTGTATTTGGTTGTTTTCTTAAAAATACCAGCTCTATCAGATCTGTGTCACGCAAAACCTATGACGTATATTGATCAATATAGTATTTCTATTCTAGATCTGCATATAAACACAGTCTAAGGTCTTTTGACAAATTGAGCCCTGGGTAGACGAGCTTTTAGGTATAGTATGTAGAAAGAGGCAATTACGTAATTAACAACAGATGGGCGCTCATCAAAATGGGAACACTTAGAAAATTAACACTCGGAGCTCTTGAAAAAGATCGAACTATACACTGTTGTAATCCTAGTCAAAGTTTTTTAGCAGCTAGTGACCTTAGGTATCTAGATGATTTATTAAAAAAAAATGGCACCTCTGAGCCAACCTCTCCTGTAGATATTCAACAAAAGAGTCATCGGAAGCATGCCATTTTTTATGTGACTCGAGCATTCCAACTTTTTGGACTTGGATTATTGTTGACCTGCACGGCATGCGATCAAAAAAAGGATCAACATACCTACTGGAAAGCGTCTGGAGTGGAAAAACCAAATATCATTGTTATTCTTACCGACCAAGAGCGCTATCCAACTCATTGGCCCAAGGAATGGGCAGAACAAAATCTTCATGCTACCAACCGTTTAAAAAAGCATGGTCTAACATTTAATCGGGCTTACACGGCAGCTTGCCAATGCACGCCCAGCCGTGCAGTCATCTATACAAGTAACCATTACCCTGTTAACACAGTTGCTTCGACACCACCTAAAGGAGAGGGTCTTCCCTCGGATGATGAGCTAATCGATATTGGTTCTGTACTTACGCAATACGCAGGTTATGATGTTATATGGAAAGGGAAGTGGCATTTAAGTCCTCCATTAGAAGGTGATTATAATCGTTATAATTGGACGCAGAATGATATTAATCATCTTCAAACAAGATATGACCTCTCTGAATGGAATCCGCCAGATGCAGGGAGAGCTTTAACAGCCGACAGTAAAAAAGGGAGTGCGAGTGCATATGATGTTTTACGGACATTAGGTGGCGGGTGGGCAAATAATGATGGGAGATTTTTACAAGGTATGACACCGTTTGATGAAAAGCAAACGCCTGGCTTTGGTGAAAGTATTCTAGAATATATCCGTAAAGTAGCAAAGGTCCCTCAATCAGATCGTAAACCATTCTGCATATTCATTTCCTTTGTAAACCCTCACGATGTATGGGTATATCCAAACTATTGGGATAAGGTAGGTTATAAGAAAGAAGATTTTCAAAGCCTTGGTATTTCTCTTCCGGATAATTATAAGGACGACCTATCTACCAAGCCTTCTATACAAAGAAGGTCTCGAGATGCCTATAACCAAGTAGCCCCCCTAAAGAACGGGGAAGAAGAAAAAGAATATGTCAATTTCTATGCCTACTTACATCAGCTGGTAGACAGTCAAGTGGGGGCTGTTTTAGATGCTTTAGACCAAGCTGGTTTAACCCAAGACACCATTATCATTAGAACTGCTGACCATGGGGAGCTTGGCCTATCTCATGGTATGAGAGAGAAAAATTATACCATTTATGAAGAAATGGTGCATATCCCTTTCATCGTATCGAACCCGAAAATATTTCCGGATTCTCAAACGACAGAGGCTTTCTATTCCCATTTAGATCTTCTTCCTACTATTGCAGAACTTGCCCACGTGCCAAATTTTGCAAAGTATGGCAAAGGAACAAGTCTTGTTCCTGTATTCAAAGATCCCTCTTCATCAGTCCAGGATGCGATATTATTTACTTATGATGATTCGTTTTGTCTTTCTCCCGATACTCCAGGAGGACATATCCGAGGTGTCCGTGAAGGTGATTGGAGTTATGCTGTTTATTATTCAGAAAATGCAAGTGATTTTGAATATGAAATGTATAACATTAAAAGGGATCCAGGACAGTTGCAGAACCTATTGCACGGAGATGTTACAGCGGAAGATGCTGTAGAAGCTAGGCGTTTACATGAGATACTTCAACAAAAAATTGACCATACTCAAGCACTCCCTGCAGGATTTGCTTGGCCTAAAAGCCCGTTCTAAGCAAAGGTGTAAAAATACATGAGATCGTCGAAGGGTCAGGTAGTGTAGTTTTATGCAGGATTAAGGTTTTTATTCAAGTTGGTCCATAGAGAAATAAGTTCTATAGTCCGTCGATGACCTCACCTTTTTATCTGTAAAAGCCATTCCCAAAGAGTAAAAGTACTCGATATCATATGCTTAACTTTTCATTGGTGATCCAAAAAAATATATGAACAAAGCGCCTGCAGACTTTGCTGTTCTCTCGTACCACGTTTAATTAATCTCCTCAGGATGCCCCCTAGGTTTTTTCATGCAAAATAGGGGTTTTTGTAGTCCCCTTTTTAAATGCTAACTATTTTAATTTACTGCTTATTTAGCTATTTTTAATACATTTTATTATTTAAATAATACTTTATGTTTTTTTTATTGATCTAAAATCATTTCGATTTTAAAATGCATCCGATTTTATATCTTATTAAACAAGTATGAAGGGGTTTTGTATGTCTATTTATCAAGGTTTATATGCTGCCCAAGCATCGGGTCAGAAGGTGCAGTCAAATCCGTGGCTAGCTCCGATTAACAAAGATTATATGGCGCAGAGAGGTGTCTTTCAGCGCACTAGTTTATGGCTTACAGATAAAGCTTATGATGCCTCTTCTGGAATTGCATTTGTCTGGAATAGATGCTATACAGCGTTGAGTTCTGGAGTGAATTACTTAGGTCTAGATAACAACCCACTCGTCGATGCGGTATGTCCTATCAATATTATTAATGGAAAAAGGCACTTTGTCTTAATCCCTCGGAGTATTGAAAAATGGCTCTTTGGTATCCAGGCAGAGATCTTTGACAGTTACTATCTGGCTACGAATGAACTACTACCAGGGACATTCGATGTTTCTATAGCTGGGAAGGTGGATGAGGTATTCCGGCAAATGATACAACATAATCAAGGCTTATTAAACCCAGTCAATGAAAAAATAAAATTTAATTACAATGTGCGCACTATTCAGTCTACAGAGATGAATGCTTTTGCAATGCCAGCTGGGTCTATTCGTATCCACAGTCAAATTATTAAAGAAATCGCTGGTGCACTCGCGAGTAAACAAATCCAATCCGCTAACGTGCAGTTTGCAGATGATTCCCACATTATAGTGGACTTATCAGCGGTAGAAATTGAAGATGTTATCGCTTCTTTAATTGGTCATGAACTGACCCATGCAGCATCGCGGCATAGCATCGAGGCAATTTTAGCTGATGTGATTCTTCCATTCTTATGCGGTTTGATTTTAGTTTATATTCTTCCCTCTGAGATGCTATTGACCTTATGTATGGGTTATGCAACGGGCCTACTGGATATAGAGGACTTAGAGGAGATGATAGGACAGGTCACGAATAGCCTGATGGAGATTGTCTTATTTTTTCAAAGCAGGGTTCATGAATATGAAGCGGACGTAACCGGTGCCTACTTGGCAAAGACAGCAGGTTATAACCCTTTAGGAGCTATTTATCTGCAAGAGGTTTTCGGAAAAATGATCACGCATAGGAACTATCATACAGCTATGCTCACGGAGGCATTCAGCACGCATCCAGCTGACTCTCACCGTAAGCGTTCCCTATTTGCTGCAATTAAATCGTTTGCGCCAGCAGTTTTAGAGGAAGTAAGTGTCCGGTCCGGTGGCTCTCATGCTAAGTACGATATGGATCGAGCAACCCCCGCGTTTACATGGGTGTCTGAGCATGGAGCAGATATTCCCCAGCAGCGCCTAGGTTAAGGCCAAATGCACGAAGGTTGATCGTTACCCCATCCTATAGGGTTCTTCCCTTGTAGAATGGGGTTGTAAGGCAGGTTGGCAATTTTTTAGTTCCAGACGAGGTTCGAAGCAGACTGGTATTCTGTTACCCGTGTTTCAAAGAAATTCTTTTCTTTCCCCAAATCAATGGTTTCGCTCATCCAAGGAAAAGGGTTTTTAGCGCGATATAGGGATTCTAAACCTATACGTTCCAGTCGTCTATTGGCGATATATTGGACGTAATCTCGGAACATAGGCGCTGTAAGTCCGAGAATCCCTTTGGGTAAACAATCTTCTGCATATTGGCACTCTAACTCTACCGCTTCTTTAATCAGGTCTATAATTTGGGATTGGAATGCAGGTGTCCATAGGTTGGGGTTTTCTTCTTTGATACTATTAATCAGATCGATTCCGAAGTTCAGATGGATCGTTTCATCACGTAGGATGTACTGAAACTGCTCTCCGATTCCCGTCATTTTATTTTGACGATGGAAGGAAAGAATCATCACAAAGCCACTATAGAAAAAGATCCCTTCCATAATAATATAATACCCAATCAAGTTTCTAAGAAAGGTCTGTGCTCCTTCCAAGGTACTTGTGGTAAAATTCGGATTCATAATGTCTTGGGTCAGCTTCATTTCAAAGGCATCTTTTGCATGGATCGAGTTTACCTCATTGTACATGTTAAAAACCTCTCCCTGGTTTAAAGAAAGAGATTCTACGATGTAATGAAACGTATGCGTATGTATTGCTTCTTCAAAGCCTTGTCTTAGCAGGTACTGACGTACTTCAGGGTTTGTGACATGTTTGAAGATGGCAAGTACAATATTATTACCTACAAGGCTTTCTGCTGTGCTAAAGAAACCGAGGTTTCTCATAATCACCAGTTTTTCATCGGCAGTTAACGTATTTGATTTCCATAGCTCAATGTCTTTTGCCATTGATACTTCTGTGGGCATCCAGTGATTGGCACAACCATTTAAATAATGTTCCCATGCCCAGGTGTATTTCAAAGGCATAAGCTGGTTCACATCCACTTGGTTACAGTTAATCAACCGTTTCTGGCTTGCATTCATGCGTTGCTGCGGATGGATGTTATTATCTGAAGATGGGCTGTTGGATTGATTATCCCGATTACCGAAATTTTGCATTTTTTTACTCCTGTTTTTTTAGTGGTACTATTGACAACTCTCGCATCCTTCTTCCATGCTGCAGCTTAACGGGCGCTCTTTTTGAGGCGGTGTTACCTCTGTTTCAGAGGGGTTTCTATGCACCTGGATGTTACTCGATGCCGATTTATTTTTCATCCAACGGGGTTGGAGTCCTCGTTTATTGATATCAGTGGTTGATTTTTCAATTTGCGTTGCTGCAAGTGTTCGTAAGTAGTAGGTTGTTTTCAGTCCTTTTGTCCATGCAAGCATGTACATTTCATGGAGTTTTTTTCCGCTTGGTTCATATAGGTATAGGTTTAATGATTGACCCATATCAATCCATTTTTGGCGACGACTTGCACATTCGATAAGCCAGTCTGGCGCTATTTCAAATGCGGTTAAGAACACCTCTTTTACATCAGCTGGAATTCTCTCAATTTCGGAAATGGAGCCATCAAAATATTTAAGGTCATCAATCATCTCTGCATCCCATAAGTTGAGCTGTTTTAAACGCTCAACAAGGAATGTGTTTGGAGTGGTAAATTCACCAGAGAGATTTGATTTTACATACAGATGTTTATAGGTGGGTTCGATAGATTGTGTAACGCCGGTAATATTAGAAATAGTGGCCGTTGGGGCAATCGCCATCGTATTGCTATTTCTCATTCCATATTTTCTAATGGATTCTCGGACGATATCCCAATTCATGGTCGTAGACTTATTGTATTCTAGATACCCACCACGTGCTTGCTCAAGGAGGGCATTAGTATCAATAGGAAGTAGACCCCGGTCCCATTTAGATCCTTTATAGGAGGAGTAGGCTTCTTTTTCTTTGGCAAGTTCCGAAGAAGCTAAGATAGCATAATACGAAATCATTTCCATGCTGACATCGGCAAATTGAACAGCTTCGTAGCTGGCGTAGCTAATGTTTTGGATATATAATGCATCTTGGAATCCCATCAGGCCAAGACCAATAGGTCTGTGTTGTAAGTTCGCATTTCTTGTTTCAGGAATCGGATAGAAGTTGATGTCAATTACATTATCCAGCATACGGATCGCTGTTTTGATCGTTGCTGCAAGTTTTTTCTCATCGATGCCTCGGTCATTGGTATGCATGCTTAAGTTGATTGATCCGAGGTTGCATACGGCAGTCTCAGTCATAGATGTGTTAAGCAGGATTTCTGTGCATAAGTTGGAGCTGTGGACAACGCCCATATGGTCTTGAGGAGATCTGATATTGGAGGGGTCTTTAAAGGTAATCCACGGATGACCTGTTTCAAAGAGCATGCTGAGCATTTTTCTCCATAGCTGCAGTGCTTCGATTCTTTTAAAGAGTTTGATTTCCCCTTGATCCGCCATTTTCTCATATTCTGCGTAGCGGTCTTCGAAGGCCTGTCCATAAAGATCGTGCAAGTCTTTTGTGTCGCTTGGGCTAAAGAGTGTCCAATGTCCATTTTCTGCGACCCTTTTCATGAATAGATCGGGAATCCAATTCGCCGTATTCATATCATGTGTGCGACGTCTTTCATCACCTGTATTTTTTCTCAGCTCGAGGAAGTCTTCGATGTCAAGGTGCCACGTTTCCAGATAAGCACACATTGCCCCTTTGCGCTTGCCTCCTTGATTTACGGCTACTGCAGTATCGTTGGCGACCTTAAGAAACGGAATTACCCCTTGGCTCTTTCCGTTGGTTCCTTTAATACTTGCTCCTGTAGCCCTTACATTCGTCCAGTCATTGCCAAGACCTCCTGCCCATTTAGAGAGTTGCGCATCATCAGAGATGACTTTAAAAATATGGGAGAGATCATCGACGATCGTAGATAAGAAGCATGAACTTAACTGCGAATGGTTGGTTCCTGCATTAAATAAAGTAGGTGTGCTAGAAATAAAGTGAAAGGTCGATAGAACATTATAAAACTCGATGGCTCTTTGCGTTCTTTCGGCTAACAATTCATTAAGCGCTAGACCCATAGCAACGCGCATCCAGAAAATCTGAGGTGTTTCTAATCGTTTTTGATTTTCATGAATAAAGTAACGGTCATATAAGGTTTGTAGTCCGATGTAGGTAAATTGATCATCGCGCTGCATCTGTATGGCTTGGGAGATTTTATCGAGATCGAACTCTGTAAGCGATGGAGAGAGTCTTTCGATTGCAATTCCATGTAGGATGTATTTTTTAAAGTAGGTTCGATGAGAAGACTCTAAAGAAGGTGCAGAAGCTAGAGTATCGAGCGTTTCTCTATAAATTGTATCTAGTAAGAGACGTGCGGCTACTTTAGAATAGGCAGGTTCAATCTCGATTTTTGCTCGTGCTGCCATGATATTGGCTTGATCTACTTCAGACTCTTTCATATCCTCATAGAAGTTTTTAATCGATTCTTCAAGAAGTAAATCTGCGGATGTCAGATCTTCCATGCCTCTGCATGCAAAGGCAATCCGATTATGGAGATCAGTTTGGGAGATAAACTTTTTTTGCCCATTTTCATTGATGATAATAAATTGTTTCTGATCTTTATCGGATCGGCTTTTTTCTGTTTGATGATTATTGGATAGATCTCCTTTAGAGGCTCTTTGGATAATAAAGTCTTTTGCGACATGAAAAAATCCCTCGCGCATCAGTTGTTGTTCAATCTCATCTTGGATCATGCTTACATGGAGGTTTTGGCCCGTTTTTGCAAGCATCACTGCTTTGGCAACGACTTTTTGTGTAATTAAATTAACGGCTTCAATGATCTGCTCGGAAGAAGGGCCTTCAACATGTTTAGATTTTCGAAAGGCATTTTCGATGGCAGATGCGATTTTCATCGGATTTAATCTCGCAGTCGAGTTATCGCTGCGTTCAATTTTTAGGTTTTGAGGGGAGTCGTCTCGTAATGCTTTATGGGAGTCTCTATATATTATATAGTCTCTTGCTACATCATGATGACCCATTTTCATCAAACAAACCTCTACCATATCCTGGATCCCTTCTACAGTAATACAGGCTCCCTGAGAAGCTTGTACGAGGAGTTGATCAATGACGTGATCCGTGACCTGATTCATAATAAAGATAAGGTCTTCGGCTAGAGATTCTGTCTTTTCTATTTTTTTTGTGTCTCTAAAAGCGGATTCAATAGCTTTAAAGATCCTATCTCTTCGAAAAGGGACAAGCGATCCATTGCGTTTGACAACGGTAAAAGAGTGCTTTGATTGGCTCTTACCGAGGTTATTTGCGTTGGACACTAAGAAAGACATTGGATCATCGGAAACACGTGAATTATTGGTCATGCAGAGCTCCTATTACTGTGTTTGTATAGCTTGTTTTGATGTTGCAATCAAATGCTAAAAAAAATCCATAGAACCTCCAGTTCGCGGCCCGAAGCCTCTTCATCTATGGATGGGTTGTTTTTGGATGATCGTACTACATCTGGTAGTTTAGTTGCTATATATACACCATATATAGTAGCTAAACTCTTTTAGTCTACTAAAAAAAAGGGTGGTTTCCAAAAAAAAATCGCGCGTTACAAGCTTCAAAAAATAAGGGAATTAAGGGAATGGAGTAGGGTTTTTTTCTTTTCAAAGAAAAAAACGTCATGATGTTTTGGTGGTTTGTAATAAGTTGTAAGCGTGAAATTCTGGCATATGGTAGCCCCTGATCCTATTTTTGCGAAATGAGAATATCCTTTCATTATTTGGTTTTTTTTCTTGTACTATTTACTCGGTTCGTGCTTGTTGTTTCCCTCTTTTTGCTTTTTATGGTATCTTGAAGAAAAACCTCAATTCTTACCCAAGAACTTTCAAAATGAGAAAAATCAACGTTGTTCCTAATGTTATTACAGCCTTTGGCTTAGCTTGCGGCTTATTTGCGATTTTTAAAGTCAATATGGTAGAGCCTGGATCTGGGACATATGAGCTACTTATGGCATCTGCTCTTTTAATTATCCTTGCTGCGGTAGCGGATGTTCTAGATGGTGCCATCGCTCGCTTTATGCATGCTGAGAGTGAATTTGGATTTATGTTTGATTCTCTTTCAGATGCAGTTTCTTTTGGTGTGGCGCCTGCTGTCCTTCTGTTAAAATTCCTTTCTTTGGAGCAAGGAACGGGCCTTTCTTTATATGCTATGTGTGGGGCTATGCTATTTTCCTTGTGTGGGGTTTTAAGGCTAGTCCGCTTTAATGTAAAAACCAATGAGGCAAAGGGGAATGCGGCCATGGCTGCGGCTCATAAAAAACACTTTACAGGTCTTCCTATACCTGCAGGTGCGCTCGCTGCTATTTCTGCCATTGTTTTTTTTGCATCCCCATTTCAACAGAAATTTTTGCCTATGCAGTCTGAGGCTAAAGCGGTCGTCCTTACCACTATCATGATTGTTCTTGGATATTTTATGATCAGCCGCTGGAAGTTTCCTAGTGTAAAAATGCTACATATTAAGGTGCCTTCTTTTCACCTGGTTTTATCTACGGTGTTTGTAACGTTGTTTTTGCTATATGGAATTCTACATTTCTTGCCGGTGATTATGGTGATTGCGACTTGGAGTTATGTCGTGCTCGGATGGATCTTGTCGATTATACGCCTGATTGCTGGTAAAAAATCCAAGACACTGGCTGATTTTGAGCCTGAGCAAGAAGAATAAATATACATCTATTAATAAAGAGAATCAAATGCTCGTGATTATTTCGTGTGTTTCTGCCTTGGTAATCGCCTTTTTTCTACAAAAAAAATACAGAGATTTACATATTAGGTGCGCCCTTGCAGAAGAAAAGGTTGCCCGATTTTCTTTGTTAGAAGAAGATCTTTTAGAGAAACGTGAAGAGATTGTTTCTTTGCAAATTAAGTGCTCTGCAGCGCACGAAAAAATCCTTTTTTTAAAGCAGGCGCAAGAGAGCCTTACTGATTCATTTAAGTCGATTTCTTTTGAGGCCTTAGAGAGAAATAGCCGGTCATTTTTAGACCTTGCAAAAGTAAGTCTTGATAAGTACCAAGAAAATGCAAGAGGTGAGCTGGAAAGAAGAAATCTAGCTATATTAGAAACTGTAGCTCCAGTCAAAGAAGCTCTTACCAGGATAGATGCTGAAATGAAAATGCTGGAGAAGGAAAGGAAGGGAGATCAGGAAGGATTGAAAGAGCACTTGAAAATCCTGATTGATTCAGAGAAGCATCTGCGCTCTGAGACTTCTATGCTGGTAAAGGCACTACGTACACCGATCGGCAGAGGTAGATGGGGAGAGATCCAGTTACGTAGGGTTGTGGAGCTTGCTGGAATGCTTAATCAGTGTGATTTTTTTGAGCAGCAATCTAAAGGGGGGGATGATGGTCAGCTTAGGCCAGACTTGATTATTAAATTGCCTGGAGGAAGGCAGGTTGTTGTGGATTCTAAAGTCCCTCTAGAAGCTTATTTGGAAGCCGCTTCGATCCATAACGACGAAGAAAAAGTGGTTAAATTGAAAGATCATGCAAGGCAAGTTCGTCAGCATTTATCTGCATTAAGTAAAAAAGCCTATTGGGAGTATTTTCAGCCTACCCCTGAATTTGTCATCTTGTTTCTTCCTGCTGAGGCTTTTTTTAGTGCAGCACTAGAACACGACCCGACTCTTTTAGAGGCAGGTATGGAGCAGAGAGTGATTATTGCCACACCGACGACTCTCATAGCCCTTCTTAGAGCTATCGCCTATGGTTGGAAGCAGGAAAGTCTTTCTCGTCATGCTGAAGAGGTGAGCCGGCTAGGTCATGAATTATATAAACGACTTGTGGATATGGGATCCCATTTTTCTAAGATGGGTAAAAGCTTGTCTGCGGCTGTTGAAGCTTATAATAAGGGAATGGGATCTTTAGAAAGCCGAGTTCTTGTTACTGCACGGAAATTCAAGGAAATGGGTGCTGCGTCATCGAATCTAGATTTCGAGGACCTTAGTTTGATTGAAAAAGTCCCTCGAGGGCTTGAGGCGCAAGAGTTTTATTCTGCCCAAGAACCCTTATAACCTTCTTTATCTTTTTCTTCTAGATGATCCAAGAATGATTCCGTTTTCTCTATGGAGTCAAAAAATCGCTGTAGTTTCCAGGGCACGGCCCAGAGATGAATGATCGGTTGACTTTAAAAGAAATCGTTAAGAATAATGTCTGCAATTTAACTATTCCAGGAGGATGTGTGACTATAAATTGTAGAAATCATAGTAATTTAGTCTCTTTTGTCGAGGCAAGTTTGGATCCGGTCCAGATGAATCAATTGATTCAGGAACGTAAGCATATAGGGTTAAATGATCCTGCTCTGGAAGATAATCTGCGCGCAGGCAGGTACCAACCTGTGTTACAGGCTCTCTGGAGTGAGCGTGATAGAGATCGGCGTTTAGCGTTTTTAGATAGTAAAAAACAGGAGTTGCATCCCGTTTTGATGTTTGAGGAGGCTATTGCTCGATTTGGAGCCTCTCCTACCAACGAGACAGTGCATTCTGTAGCCATTCCTTTGATTGATGCTGCAGCCTTTAGAGTGAATCAAGATGCTCAATGTGCAAGCGATTGTTCTGTTAAGTACGGTGATGCCGCAGCACGTATGCATCTTGCGTATGGAAGAAGGCTTACGAACCGGGTTCAGGCTCTTATGCACCGTCCTCTTCATGAAATCGCTAGGGAGCATCAGCAGGAGTTGAAAACCTCTACCACTGCTAAAGTTTTGGATGTGGCGCGCCAGAGTCTATCGACAGAGTTACCTTCCCCTGATTGGGTTGGTTTTCATGGTATGGAGTTATTCATTAGCGGAAAGCCAGATATGTACCCCGCTGATCAATATGCTGAGCGTCGACATGCTTACGCACGCACAGAGATTGTAAAATTAAATCACTCTGCACAATAGACTTTTCTAGAAGTGGAGTAAGCGCAGTATGTCAGCAAGCAGATGTAATAGGATTATTGATCCATCGTTGCATCTGCCTTTTCGTGTTTAGGGTCTAGTTTTAGCTTTCTGCTGTGTGGTGTAGAGCCTTAATCCATGCATCTGGAATCAGCGCTTTTTTTCTAGGCTCCTCTTGTAATGTAAGGCCTCTAGCTCGTTGTAAGGGGAGGAGTTCTGGGACATTGCCTCTCCAAGCATCCCATTCACTTTCCTCTGAGGATTTGAATTTCTTGAGCCACTGGTATCCAAACGAGACGTGAGATATTTCATCTTCCAGAATCTTTTGCATAAGGCAAGCAGATTCGGCATCTCCATATTTTGCGAAAGAGTTTCTGTACATAGGAGCAAAATCCAGGTTTGCCATCTCAAACGTCAGGCTCATTACACTGATATATTTTATCGGTGTCTGAAGATAAGGAGTATGGGACCAGAAATGTTTGTATAAAGGTAAATCCCCGAACTGTACTCCAAGCTCAGCAAGGCGCTTTATGTACAGGCGCACATGTTCTTGTTCCTCTTGTAACGTATTAGCAAGCCCTTTCCGAAAGTAGTTAGGTGCATAGGGAAAGGCAAGTAGCGCGTAGGCCATAATCTCTACTGCTAGGAGTTCATGGCCAGCAAAGCGATGTAAGCAAATGGCTCTTTTATCTTTGCATCCATGTTCATGTAGGGAAGGTAGTCTCTCTTCTTTGGTGTGTCTTTTAAACTCCATACCTATAGGTCTTGTTGGGGTATGCCAAAAAATAGAGGGTCCCGGTTGAGAGTCTGTGAGTTTCGGGGGTGCAAATAATTTTTCTTCGAGGGTATCCGCGCTAAGGATGCGGGTTGCCCATTCTGTGATTTCCATAAGCTAAAATAAGTGAGGGTTATAAAAATAAACATCCTCATTAGCAGGCTAACGAGGATGTTGTAGTCGCATTATATGCTATTTTTCTGATAAAACAAAGAAAGCAGGAAATGCAAAATTGTTATTCGGACGAGCAGTTCCTTTCAAAGTAACTTTCTGTCCTACAAGATTTTGCAAGTTGATTTGCGTGCTATATACATAGGCTACTGGCAGATCTTTATCTCGAATAATGAAGTCTCCGGGTTTGCATTTTACAGGAGCTGTATAGGGTTCTAAGATCCCAGAGATCTCTGTTGCAACTATCTGCTGTTCTGCGTAGTACTCATCCAGAGTCCGGCTTGCATTTACATTAGACCAGGTGAGGTAAAGGGACTCTTCAATCGGTTCCCAGTTTTTCATTTTATCAGTAATAGCGGTCAGCAACTGCGATCTAGAGGCTATGTTTGAGGCAGCTAGAGCGTGCTCTTCTGTCACTTTTGCTTCAGCATAAGATAGACGTAGATCTATATAATTCTCTTGCAATGAAGATAGCTCTTCTTTCGCAGCGATCGTTAGGTCAGTAAATTCAGGATATTCATTTATGATGTTCTGAAGGCTGTATACAACGGCATCAAAATCGATATCTTGAAAGTTTTTAGAGAGTTCTAATTGACCGAGATGTTGGGCTGTATGTAACCGTTGCTTTGCGCTTAGTCTCCTTGTGTCATGCTTTAATTTCACTTCAGGGGATCCGATATTTTCAATAAACTGTTTGGATACAAAGAAATGAAGGTTTGAGGGTGGATCGATTTCCATCCACTTGTTATTGGTTTGGCAAATCGCTCCCGAGATTGTATCTCCCGAGTTGAGATGAGTGAGAACGGGAGAGTCGACGCTTGGTTTTAATCGAACGTTAACTCTATTTCCTTCTACAACATTATC
>CAMDPQ010000005.1 GCA_945905275.1 Chlamydia trachomatis | reverse complement strand
TGATAAAATAGAAGAAAAGAAGACAGTCTACAAAGAGGGAAGAGCTACGGATCCGATCGGTAACTGCAATAAAAGGTCTCATACCTCCCAGTTTATACCCTAGCATAATCATCCTGTATTCGGACGATATCATCTTCTCCAACATATTCCCCTACCTGAACTTCAATAAGCTCTAATGTGATTTTTCCAGGGTTTTCCAGCCTATGCTCCTTGGATTTAGGGACAAAAATACTTTCATTTTCGAGTAAAATAGACTCCTCATCTCCGATCATTACTTTAGCAGTACCCCGTACAACGACCCAGTGCTCACTTCTATGATAATGCAATTGAAGGCTCAGTCTCTGATGGGGGTGCACGCTAATTTTTTTTATCTTATACCGATAACCTTCTTCTAAGATGGTGTAACTTCCCCATGGCCGATAAGAGGTGATGTGCTCTATAGACTGATCCATCTTGTTACTTGCAAGTCTTTGGACTACTGTTTTGACTTTTTGAGAATGCCCTTTTTTACTGACAAGCAGAGCATCACTTGTCTCGATAATGAGAATATCCTCAAGACCAATCGTAGAAATAAGCCTCTTACCCCCAAAGATAAGACAATTTTTCGTATCTATATCGATAATATTGCCCACCTTGACGTTAGATGCGCTATCCTTTTCCATCGATGCATAGACGCTATCCCAAGACCCGACATCCGACCAGCTCAGATGCATAGGAATCACTTTCACCACCTGTGATTTTTCTAAAAGAGCATGATCAATGGAAATATCTATAGCCTCAGCGAAACGACCCACAGATTCTGCAAAACTGCCTTCGAATAGATCGCCGATACCAGGTGCATAGATCTGCAATTCTTTCCAAAATGTTGTCATGCTAAAAACAAAAATTCCGCTATTCCACAGATAATCACCCGACAATAGATAGGACTGTGCCCGATCGAGTGATGGTTTCTCAATAAACGCCTGCACTGTATATACATCACTATGTTCTTCCTGAAGGTACTTAATATATCCATATCCCGTCTCTGGAGCATTCGGATAGACTCCAAAGGTAAGGATGTGGCCGAGTTTAGCCTGGGCTTCTGCAAGCGGTAAGAGCGAGAGAAATGCACTTTCTGGGTGTAGTAGGTGATCTGATGGAGCCACTAAAAAAACATCGTCTCCCGTAACTCCCTTGATCTCCTGTAAATATTTCGCCCCAAGCGCTATTGCGGCGGCTGTATTTTTACTTTCTGGCTCAATGAGAATGGTGTATGTACAATCAGAGTCGATCTCTTTACACTGACTACATACGAGATGATAGTAGTTTTGATTCGTCAGTATCACAATATCTTCTGAAGAATAGGCTGCGGAAAATCGCAAGATCGTTTTTTGTAGAAGAGATAGCCGATCTCCAAAATGCAAAAATTGCTTAGGAAAAGACTCTCTTGATAGAGGCCATAAACGGGTGCCTTTCCCCCCTGCTAAAATAATCACTTTCATAAAAACCATACATAAAAAAACTAACTCCTAAACACTTAGTAATCTCTCAAATAATTGCAAGTGTTTTTGCGAAGAGGCCTGCCAGGAAAATTTAACTACTTGAGCATATCCCTGGTCGATCATTCTATCCCGTAGGGCCGGGTTATGCAAAACAGCACAAAGACCGTGATAGATGCTCGTAACAGAATAAGGATCAATATAAAACGCCGCATCTCCACATACCTCAGGCAAGCTTGTACACTTAGAAACAATAGTGGGACATCCACAGCTCATCGCTTCAAGAGGAGGGAGCCCAAAGCCCTCATAGAACGAGGGCATTACCAATACGGCAGCTTTTAGGTAAAATAAGCATAGCTCTACATCCGTCACATCAGAAAAGACATGGACCTGGCCTCGATATATGGGATCATCTTGTATGGCTTGTATAATGGGATAATTCTCAAATGTTTTTCCGATTAGGATAAGATGATATTCTGTGCCATGCACCCCGATCCATTTTTTGTAGGCTTGAAGAAGGCCATCCAAGTTTTTATGTGGTTTTAAGTTTCCTACGAATAAAATAAACGGTCTATCCATCGAATACCTCCCTATATCCGCTCCAACATACTGCCTTACTGAACTAGGCTGAAAAAAAGCGGTATCTACACCATTCAGGATAGGATGCACCTTATCTGCATGAACCCCTGTATAGCGCTGGATTTCAGACTTTGAAAAATCAGATACCGTAATAAGAGCATCCGCTAACTGCACTGCACGACAAATTACTTGTTTTGCATAGATCCGTTTATACCAAGGAAGCACATCTCCATAGGCTAAGTGAAAAACATCGTGAATTGTCACCACTCTTTTTTTAGCTTGGAGCCGAACTACGGGAGCATTAAAATGAGGCGTCCAAAATACATCACAAGCACCCACTTTTAAGGGAATATCTATTTGCTCCTGAATGGAATAAATAGGTGCAGTAGAAATCACGATCTCTATAGAGGGCAACTCTAAGATTTGTTGAAGGGATCGGGGGGAGACAATACCTCGTATACGAAAAGTGTCACAACCAGCAAGCCTCTGAACTATATTACGTAGATAGACACCAATACCTGATGCATCATACATTCTTAAATCGATACAAAGAGTTTTCATTCCTGCAATATGACCTCATTAGATGATCAATAGCCTATTGCAAGATATACCAACCACCCTTATGATCCAACATTTACCTTACCTACAACCGATAACATATGAAAACTGCATTGGTACACGACTGGCTGATAAGTATCGGTGGGGCAGAAAAAGTCTTGGAAGCGATCTATGGTCTTTACCCCTCGAAAATTCATACGCTTGTCCAAGATCCAAAATTACTAATAGGCACTTTTTTTGCAGATAAACCAATCGAAACCTCTTTTATACAATCTCTGCCTATAGCAAAAAAAATGCATCGGAACTATCTCCCTTTCTTTCCAATCGCCATCGAGCAGTTTAATTTAAACGGATATGACGTGATTCTATCTTCATCCCATGCAGTAGCTAAAGGGGTCCTGACACATGCCAATCAACTCCATATTTGCTACTGCCACACCCCTATAAGATACGCATGGGATTTATACCCATCCTATATGGAGCCTTTGGGATGGTTTACAAAAACCGTGGCTCAAGTCGTACTGCACGGGATCAGAAAATGGGATATATCCTCTCTGAATCGAGTTGATCATTTTATAGCCAATTCCTACTATGTAGCAAAAAGAATACAGAAACTCTATGGCAAGAAAGCAAGAGTCATCTATCCACCTGTTGAAATAGATTCGTTCTACATCAGTGCTACGAAAGAAGACTATTTTATAGCTTGCTCCCGGCTTGTTCCTTATAAAAGAATGGATCTGATAGTGGAAGCATTTCGAAATATGCCAGATAAAAAACTCCTGATCGTAGGTGCTGGTCCTGAACTATCCAAGCTCAAAAAACGAGCAACCCAGAATATAGAACTCCTTGGATTTCGCTCGAATGAAGAGCTGCGGCAGCTATTATCCCAGGCAAAAGCCCTTATTTTTGCCGCTGAAGAAGACTTTGGTATTGTGATGGTAGAGGCCCTCTCTTCCGGGACCCCTGTTATAGCGCTCGCAAAAGGTGGTGCGTGCGAAATTGTTTTGGATGGAAAAATGGGAATTTTATACCCCCATCAGACTCCATCCTGTTTGATAGGGGCTATCGATCAATTTGAACAAGACCGAGATCGATTTGACCCTCAGTATATAAAAGCATCGGCTGCAAGATTTAGTAGAAAAAGATTTGAACAAGAATTTCAGTCTTTTGTAACGGATAAATACACAGAATTTCTGGATATAAGCAAAATAGTGGCAATGCAATAAAGGTGATCAACACCAAGGATCGAATCTATTTCGTTACATGACCTAAATCATACGAGCAGTAAAGCACACCGACCTATGCATACCACCTATTCCCTGCTGATCGGATCGATTATTTGCTCTAAAGAGAACATCAAAGATACCAGCTTTGCATGCATAGCAAGTGGGATAGGATCTCTATTAGAAGGGGTATCCTACGGGATGATTATCCTTGCATTTACAGCAATAACCCAAAACCAGAACCTTCTTCCGAGATACATCCAACATATAGAATGGATCGACCACGTATCGAATGACACGCTGCTTATCATCTCACTATCTACAGCTATTCTGGTACAAGTATGTAGAGGTCTCTGCCTTTTTTTTAGTTCCTTTTTTTTTTCTCGTATCACAGACAAGGGGATGCAGTTTTTACTGAAATCAATTAATGAAAGGATTCTAACAGCCAGCTATCGCTCCATCCTTAATTATAAGCAGGGAACACTGACAGATCTCGTATCATCTATTCCTATCTTTTTCCCTCATTGGATGCATTTATTCAATCAGCTTATCTCCAACTTTTTCCTTATTATAGTCGCGTTAGTGGTCCTGCTCTTTTTTTCTACGAAACTACTGCTTATTGTTCTGTCTATTTTCGGCCTGGCAGGCTTTTTGCAAAAAATGATGATCAAAATCATAGGATTATTATCTATACAAGCTGCGCAGGAAGGGGCTATAAAAACTGAACTTTCTTCCCAAATGATTTATGGGATAAAACAGATTCATCTGTTTAACTTCCAAAAAAAAATGAAAGAGAAAATGGATCATTCCATAAAAACCACCGCTTTAATTCATAAAAAAATCAGCTGTTATAATGGGATGGTCACTGGTTTAAACGATATAATTGCTATCATCGCAATATCGTCCGCAATCGCAGCCGGTTATTTTATTCTGAATGATCAACAACCTGATACAGCCTTTATCCTGCTATTGAGTTTTTTACCGATTTCTCTGAGACTTTCTATGAGAATGATTGGATTTAGCAACTCCCTCGTTCAGATTCTTATGTATAAAGGAAGATTACAAGCTATTACAGGATTCTTAAACGAAATGTGTGATACGCAAGAGATCGATAGCTTGAACAAACAGGCATCATTCACCAACGAGATCCGATTAGAAAACCTTTCTTTTCAATACGACCAAGGGACAGACCCTACGATCAAAGATTGTCATCTGACGATTAAAAAAAATACAGTTACAGCATTAGTAGGTCCTTCAGGATCGGGGAAAACAACACTCATAGACCTACTGCTGAAATTTCATAAGCCCTCAATCGGCTCTATTTGGGTCGATGGGGAAAATCTTAATACGATTTGCAGCACAAGTTGGAGATCTCTTATTGGTATCGTCTCCCAACACCCCTACCTGTTCAACGACACGATTGAGTATAACATTCGCATGGGCTGCCCCGATGCCTCGATAGAAGAGGTGCATGAGGCGGCAAGGCTTGCAGGAGCCCATCCATTTATTATGGCATTAGAGCATGGGTATACAACAAAGATTGGTGAAACAGCGATCCGTCTTTCTGGAGGAGAGCAGCAAAGAATTGCGCTTGCACGAGCTCTAATTAGAAAGCCGCGGATTCTGATTTTAGATGAAGCTACTTCGAGTTTAGATAATGAATCGGAACAATTCATTAAAGCATCCTTATCCTCTTTACGAGCCACAACAACCCTTATTGTTATCGCTCATAGATTATCAACGATTACCGACTCTGATATCATCCATGTCATCGAAAAGGGAGGGGTCGTAGAATCAGGTGATCACCAAGCCCTACTTGCTTTACAAGGTCGATATACAAGTCTTTGGAATGCGCAATAATAGTTCACTGATACAATAGGAAAAAGAACCCTACGATGAATACAATTGGGATCGATGCTTTTGTTTTAAAAAACCTATCTGGAGGAATCAGTTTTTATCTATTCTGCCTTCTGAAACAACTGATTCCGATGCGACCGAATTGGCTATTTATTTTATATACTAGATCCCCAATTGGCGATTTTTCAGAGTTACTACAGTTTCCCAATGTAAGGATACGAAGCATAAGCACTTTCTCCTCCTTTCACAGCCTTTGGACACAAACGAGCCTGGCTGTTGCCCTTTATCAAGATAGCCCTGACTTCTTTTGGGCTCCCGCTCAAATCATGCCTCTAGTTATACAAAAAAAAATAAAAACCATTATTACGGTCCATGACTTTGTCTACCGGATTGCGCCAGAATCTATATCGAGATCTCGTTATTACCTGATGCACCTATTTAACGGATTATCTTATAGATCCGCCGACTATATTTTCTGCAATTCAAAGGGCACCGCCAAGAAGCTTAAGCTGTTGTATGGTATCGACTCTACGGACATTGTCACCCCTCCATTAAGAGATACAATCACACATAAAAAGGCCTATGAGTGTCGAGATGTCCTGAAGAAGTACGGACTACATTATAAAGAATTCATCCTGACCGTAGGATCGATTGAGCCAAAAAAAAACCTCATGCAACTCATGGAGTTTTATGAAAAGGTACTGATCCAAAAGACTCTTTCTTCTGTTATTCCTTTGGTGATTGTAGGGGGGGGTGGATGGAAGAATACAACTGTCTTAGAGAGGATTGCAAGGATGCGTCAATTATACCCTGATCATTTCATCCCTCTAGGATTTGTTCCCGATATAGATATGCCTGCACTCTATTCTGCGGCACGCTTGGTTGTGCTCTTTTCCCTTTATGAAGGATATGGCATGCCCCTTATGGAGGCCAGAGCCTGCCATACCCCTATTGCCTGCTTTGATATCGAAGAAATGAGGGAGGCCGCAGAAAATGAGGGCCTCTTTATGGATAAAAAAAAGTTCCAGTCTCAGTTGGCTCCCTTATTCGACATAAAAATACAGTGGACCAAGGGTCCAGCAAAACACAGCTATCCTACGACTCAAACATTAGCAGAAAAAATAGCCAAGCTCTTACCGTAATATTTTGGCTGAGAGTCTCTCTCTATAAATTCTCTTCTAGAAGCCTCATGCCCTGATAGTGCCTGAGTTGATCACGAAGGAGTGCAGCTTCTTCAAAACGAAGCTCTTTAGCAGATTTTCTCATCTCTTGCTCTAGGCTCTTGATCTGCATTTCGAGCTCTTTCTGTGTATAGTGATCCGTTTTCTCTTCTGCGCTATTTTTTACCCCAGCTCTCTTTCCTCCAAAGGTCTCGACAAGATCTTCTGCCTTTAGCTTACTTACGGTATAAGGGATAATCCCATGGACAGAATTATACTCTTCTTGGATCTTTCTGCGGTTATTCGTGACTTCCACTGTCGCTTGAATCGATTTTGTGATCTTATCTGCGTACATGACCACACGACCCTTTACATTTCTTGCCGCACGACCACAGGTTTGAATAAGCGCTGTTTGACTACGCAAAAAACCTTCTTTATCTGCATCGAGAATGGCTACTAAAGAAACCTCTGGGATATCAATCCCTTCTCTCAGAAGATTTATCCCTACAAGAACATCAAATACTCCTATCCTAAGCTCCTTGATAATCTGCACCCGTTCTAGGGTATCGATATCAGAATGCAGATACTTAGCTTTCACCCCTATTTCGGTAAGGTATTTAGCTAAATCTTCAGCAAGTTTTTTCGTAAGTGTTGTAACAAGAACCCGACTTCCTTCTTGAGTAGCCTTCCGTATTTCCTCTAAACAGTCATCTACTTGATTTGTAGCCGGTCTAATTTCGATGATCGGATCAAGAAGGCCGGTGGGTCTTATGATCTGTTCTATCACATCTCCACCAGATTCTTGCATTTCCCAAGGACTAGGGGTTGCAGAAACATAGATGACCCGTTGAATCCTTTGATAAAACTCTTCAAATTTTAAAGGTCGATTATCGAATGCAGAAGGGAGCCTAAACCCAAAATCAATAAGAGATTCCTTCCTCGCCCGATCCCCATTATGCATCGCATGGATCTGAGGTAGAGTCTGGTGGGATTCATCGACAAAAATCAGAAAATCATCAGGAAAATAGTCCAAAAGGCAGGGGGGCGGATCACCTATATTTCGTTTGCTAAAATGGCGAGAATAGTTTTCAATCCCTTTACAAAAACCCATTTCTCTGATCATTTCCAGATCGTAGGAGGTCCGTTCTTTAATTCTCTGATGCTCAATAAAGCGGTTTTCTTTTTCATAAAAGGCCATCCTTTGTTGCAGCTCCGTTTGAATTGTCTCGGCGGCGTTACATCGAACTTCTTTTGGTGTTACATGGTGGGATCCTGGAAAAATCGTTACATGATCAAGCCGTTGATTCACCCTTCCTGTAAGAGGATCGATTTCACTAATCCTATCGATTTCATCACCGAAGAATTCAATTCTATACGCAATCTCCTCTTCATAAGCAGGCATAATCTCAAGGATGTCCCCTCTAACACGAAAGGTGGTTCTCACAAGCTCGTAATCGCTTCTTTTATAATGCATATCTACCAGATGAAACAGAATATCATCCCGACGCACCTCTTGCGCTACAGATAATTTCAGCTGCATCTGACGGTAATATTCTGGCAGCCCGAGTCCATAGATGCACGATACAGAAGAGACGATAATGACATCCTCTCTTTCTATTAAAGACCTTGTAGCCGATAACCTCATCCTTTCAATCTGTTCATTAATTGCCAGATCTTTCTCTATATAAGTATCGGTTCTGGCAATATATGCCTCTGGCTGGTAGTAGTCATAGTAGGAGACAAAATACTCCACGGCATTCTTTGGAAAAAAGGACTTAAACTCTTGATATAGCTGCGCTGCAAGTGTTTTATTGTGAGCTAAGATAAGAGCGGGCCTCTGGACTTGAGAAATCACATTTGCCATAGTAAATGTCTTCCCAGACCCCGTAATGCCCAGCAAGACCTGCGATTTTTTCTTAGCCTCTAATCCCTTAACAAGAGCATCTATCGCTTTTGGTTGATCACCTTGAGGGGTAAAGGATGAGACTAAATGAAACATAGTTCGGCTCCTATTAGGATTCGAGGTAAGAACTGATTAAACCCCGAAGGGCTCCCTGCTTTTCCATTACATCTAAACCGATTACAAAAAGACATAAGAGGATGACAAAACATAACAGAACTTTCCCTTTTATCGACTGATAAAACCGATTTCGTTTCAGTTTCCATGCCATGATAGAAGGAAGGATGCCAAGCAAAATAGCGATAATAATCCCTGCATACTGCAAAGCTAAATAAAATCCTCTTTCTGAAGAAAACACGAAAACAAGAGGAGGAATAAATGTCAGAGCAAAAGCTGCAAGCCTACCCTCCCAAGATTGTTTGAGCGTTAACCCATCACGCAAAAAATCAGATAAGCTTAAAGAAACCCCTAGAAAAGAAGTAACCAAAGCAAAAAATGAGAAAAATACTGCGCTTTTACCAATAAACGGATTTGTAAGAACAGCCGCAAGAGGGGCGCTTGCGCTCGATCCATGGATCCATGCCTGGGATAAATAACTTTGAGGAACGACTCCCAGGACAATCACCTGCCATATAATATAAATGAGTATAGGAATGATACTCCCAACAATAATTGTTTTCCTAAGTAGGATAACATCATGGCGCAAGTAAGTGGTAAGACTTGGGATTACAATATGATAGCCAAATGCAGTTAGCACAATGGGGATAGAAACTAAACTAGCTGAAAAATCTACGTGCTCCAATAGGGAGTACTGGATATGAGAGGGGATAAAACCGATTAAAACAAGATAAGAAAGGATCAGACCAAACATCAATAAACGGTTAATGTAATCGACGCCTCGAGTGCCAAGATAAATAAAGCTGCCAAATACAAAAGGCAGGCAAAGTCTTGATAGAGTCGCGGGCACTGTAAAACCGGTAAGGGCAAATATAGCTTTTTCAAAAAGGGGGGCGCTTGCGGAGATATAGGCTGCCACTAGAGCATACATAAGCAGAAGATAAAGAATCCAGCTGAGCACTTTACCTTTATTGCCGAGTGTTTTACCAACCATCGAAATAAGATTAGATTCTCCTCCCGCTGATAGATTCACATCTAAAAAGAAAAAAGCGCTACATAGCATAAGGAGCCAACACACCAGAAAAATCAGGATGGAAGGAAAAAATCCACCAAAAGAAGTAATCACAGGCAAGGCGAGCATCCCAGCTCCGATCGTGGTTCCCGCAATAAGAAGAACGCCACCAACAAAACGCATATTAGAGATTGGAAACATGGTATATACCTTCTAAAAATAGATGTAATTAATGTGACAGACTGATCCAACCACACATCGCTGAAATCTGAAACAAAAAAATAAAGATGGCAAAGGAGGCAATCAAACAGAGCAGAGGCTTTCCCCCTCCCAATAAATAAGAGGAGGGCTGCTGTTTTCTATACCGACCTATCCATACCATAACTATAGGGAGGACTCCGAATAAAATAACTGCACATATACCGCCGGCAAAATTTAATGCTGCAAAAAAAAGCTGAGGGTAGATCAGCGATAAAATAAGAGGGGGCAGAAGGGCCAGCAAGCATAAAGGAATGCTTTCCTTTTTTTCCTTTTTTACCTTTAATCCATCTGCAAGAAAATGGACTAAACTAAGCGACTGAGCAAGGAATGAGGTCAGGATGGCAAAGAAGGCAAGCCCCTGAGAAAAGCCAGCAAGCCAGGGGGAGCGAATCACCATAGCAAGAGCTTGAGAAGCTTCCCTATCTTGTTTAAACGATGCAAGAAGCCCTGCAGCTCCTCCTATAGGAACAATGCCTAAAACAATCACTTCCCATATGATATAAACTAAAAAAGCAAAACAACTACCTGTTATAATAGTGATCTTAATTTTTTTAATATCCCTATTCATATAAGTAAATAAGCTAGGGATCATATTATGAAACCCAAAGGAAGTAATCAAGATTGGCAAGGAAAATAACGCAGCCGATGGATTCGTACGCAGTAAAAACTTCGGATTGATATACCTTGCCCCAAGCCAAATAAGACTTAAAAAAAACAAGATCTTACCCGCCATAAGCACCCGATTCCACAGATCCACTTTTCTTGTACCTAATAAAACAATACATCCGAACAGAACCACAAAAAATAAACTACCCGTCCAAATCGGAGTATTGATTCCAAATGCTCCATACATGAATGTGGAAAATAAATTACCACTACCTGAAATGTAAGCGACAAGAAGCGCATAAAACAGAAAAAGATAAGTGCCCCAGCATAAAGCCTTACCACCCCTTCCTAACGTCTTTTCAATCATAGAGAGCATGTTGACTTGATGCGGGAAGGAGGCGTTGACTTCTACCATAAGCAAGCCTGTAAGAGTCATAAAAGCCCAGGCACAGAAAAACATGAAAAGGGAAGGGAAAAACCCAGAAATTCCCGTGATAATCGGAAGACCGAGCATCCCAGCACCAATGCAGCTACCTGCGATGAGTAAAATGCCGCCCCATAGACTCCCTGGTTTTGTCATGTCTTAATCCCTTTTGATTGCATTTTTTCCACAATACGGATCTCCTGTCCAAGGCGACCAAGCTCGTATCCTTCAAAATCTACAAATTTAAAAAATCGTTCAAATGCGGGGACAGCAAGACTTACTTGCTTTGCCATTTCTTGTGCAATATACCGATAGGCTGGATGGCCCGCAGGGGAGGATCTGAGCTCACATATCCAGATGAGCTCTCTTAAACTAACATGGAAGTACCAATGAATATTGTAGGCCATAGGAACGATATATTGAGCTTCCTCGGACAGCTCTTGAGCCAGCGTGTCATACGCAAGCTTGGCTTGTTCAAGGGCGCCTATATACGCTTGCTGCATCTCTGTATCTTTAATTTCGGCTGGCACATAATACCCGAAATTACACGTCAGTAGCTGCCTATCTTGCGTCAGCATCCGATGCCTTTGCAGGTCTCTATAGATCCCAAAATCTGCTAAGATCTCAAAAGTAAACATCGTATGTTCTAAGGCTCTTGGCCCCTTATGACGTCTATTCTCTCGGTTATTGCATACCGCATCAAAAATTTTACCAAGTTCTTCCGTAGATAGCCCCCTGCAATGCTCTTGCAACTCTAAAAGGCCTGCCTGTGAGTGAGTAAATAGAAGAGCCGCTGCCACCTTCACAGGGGCTTCCTGATCAAAACGCAATAACCTAAGGCCTGGATGATCCATTTTTTCAAGATCGTCTGCATGATAGATGGCAAATTGTTTAAGCTCAGCTGCGACTTGATCTTGGAATTCCAGAAAGGATCTTTGATACTTATGGGACGGCTCCGCCCTACGGACAAAGGAGGGAATGACCTTGGAGAGCTCTTCAAAAGATTTTCTACCAACATCTTGCATCTCTGATAGAGTATGCCCATTGAGCTTTTGAATTAAGGACTCAAAAAACCGACCGTTACCAAATACCCCCATATTCGTAAGGGCGCTGGCTGGAAGAAGCCCTCTTAAGCAATCTAGAACCTTAGCTCTTAAAGCAGCGGAATACGCCACCTTTGAAACTTCATGTTCTTTTGGGAATCTCTTCTCCATAAGTTCAGTCAGGGGAGAGATTAACTGAGAATAGGTATCAAACAGCATATTACATGTTTTTACATATAGTTCCCGATAGGCTGAGGTCATCAAAATCGGCTCTTTATAAAACAGGTATTCTTCGTTCACCTTCTGGTCAAAATAAATATATCGGGTCGATTTTTCCAGAGGAGATCCCCCAATCCTTGCATCTTCTATCACCTTAGCAGCAATCATAGAGACATTTTCTAGAGCAAGGTGCCCGCCCCCTAATTCCCCAATCGAATCATCGCCATAACCATCCAGGATCCGATCATAAAAGTTTTGCGCTTTTTTTGTGGCAATCGATTGATCTGCATGATCGAGATCTTCTTCGGAAGGCTGTGTACCAGAGATAGCAGCAAAAGCGGTCTCTTCATTGAGAATAAAATCTTTAAGAAGCAGAGATCGAAGGCCGAGGCTCGATCTAGAATATCTAGAAAACAGAGCTCCCTTAATGACCTCTGGCAGGTTTCGTAGAGCAAAGATATTACTAGAGGTATTGGTTACATACCTTGAAAGAATTTTAATTTGATTCTCTGAAAATTCTTCATAGCCTTCTGTCATTTAAGGACCTCTTCTGTATAAAATAGAGATTAGCCTGGCATATTCTTTTCCCTCTATCAAGAGAAAAATAGCCTCCCGTAAAATTTATAGTTTTTTTTATACTAATTGATCGCAAATAATCAGAATAGCGCAAATTCCAAGATGAGGTTTTTTTGATGCTAAAACGCCCTAGAAGAAATCGCAAGCATGAGTCGATCCGATCTCTTGTACAAGAACATTATCTCATGCCACAGGACCTGGTTGTCCCTTTTTTTATTATAGAAGGAAGTCAACAAAAAGAAGCGATTCCTTTAATGCCTCAAATCTTTAAGATGTCTGCAGACCTGGCTTTAAAAGAAGCAGAAGCCCTTCATAAAAAGGGGATTCAATCCATTGCTCTATTTCCCGTATACCAAGCAGGCTGGAAAGATCAGTCAGGAAGTCTTGCCCTTGACCCAAACGGGATCATTCCACAAACACTTGCTCTTTTCAAAAAAGAGATCCCTTCTCTGTGTCTGATCGCTGATGTAGCTCTGGACCCATACACCTCACATGGGCATGACGGAATCGTAGGGACCGATCAACAGGTTCTCAATGATGAAACTGTCGACATACTGGCAAAAGCCGCTGTTCTATACGCACAATATGGAGCTGATTTTCTAGCCCCCAGTGATATGATGGATGGCAGAGTGCAAAAAATCCGAACCCTGCTGGATCAACAGGGTCTTACCCAAGCCGGGATTATCTCGTATACAGCCAAATATGCATCCTCTCTATACGGCCCTTTTCGTGATACTATCGGATCTACTCTGCAATTCGGTGATAAAAAATCTTACCAGATGAATCCTGCCAACATTCGAGAAGCTCTTCTGGAAGCAAGCCTTGACGAAGCAGAAGGAGCCGATGCTCTTATGGTTAAGCCCGCAGGCTTTTACCTCGATGTGATCGCAAAAATGAAAGAGCGCACCAACCTCCCCATCTGCGCGTATCAGGTAAGTGGAGAGTATGCGATGATAAGAGCAGGGGAAGAAAAGGGCTTTTTAGATGCTAATCGTGTGTTTTACGAATCCCTTCTCAGCATTAAGAGGGCCGGCGCAGATTTCATCTTCACGTATGCAGCCCCCTTTATACTCGATAGACTATAACAAAGCCTGCTGTGAGTGTTTACCTGGCATCTGTTAGATTCAAAAACTGAAATGCAGGTGCCTGTGCCCATAATTTTCTCGGCTCGTCATACGCTTGGTAGATCGGATCACTATCTGTTCCTCTATTATGGCGCTCAATAAACATCCTTTGTGCAGGATGATCTGCTCTATCTTTATAGCGACGATCCTTTTGGAAGGGCAAGGGAAGCGATTCTACCCCTAAAAAATCCATAACCCCTTGAATCGTTGCAGGATCCCATAAATCCTCATATTTTATAGCCATGATCTGTGCATCTACCGGGTGATCAGCTTTAACCGTTTTTAAGACAAGCCATTGGTTCATTTGTCTACCATATCCTAAAGCGTCATAGCAGAGTAAATTATTGGAAATTGTTTGCTTACCTCCTCGATGAACTTGAGCTAACCACCCACGATCCGATAACTCCATATTGTTAAAGTGATCTATTATAAACCCTTGATTAGTCAAAGACTGATATAAAGCCGACTCTATCGATGTATCCGGTTTGGAAAAAATAAATATGATCTTACCCTTGAATGTAGGATCAGGAGGTAATATATGAGTTTTAAGGACAGTATAGCCATCCGCGCATGCAAGGAGAGTGTGATATAACACCGAGCTACCAGACCTGCCAATACTTGCAACCATAACAACGTCGGCCCGATCGGTATATTTATTTAGCTCGATACGCTTCTTTATAAAAGGCCCTTCTACAGCCTCAGCCCACACAAAATTCGTGATAAAGCCCAAACTCAACAATATCTGCAGAAAAACCCTCTGATAGTTCATATAACCCCGAAGTTTAATCTCGTTTAGATGGATATCAAAAATTTATTAAAAAACAAATCCGAGACCCATAGAAATCCAGGAAATAATGCCATAGGTTAAGGCAACTTAATTCTCTCTTCATATAACGTATAGTAGAGCTTTTTGCCTGTATCTGCAGAAGCTGCCTGGTCTCGAAGCCAGGCGGCCATCGCATAGCCAACATAGTTTCTACTGCTTTGCTTTAAAAACATATCTAAGGGGATCATAAATGCAAACCCCTTATCATGATACTTACTTCCATTGAGCTTTTCATTGGCATCGGTTAAAGAATACCAAAGAGAAAATCGCATTCCACTAGAAAAATATTTGCCGACCTCAAAACGGGCCCCTTTGTCTTTGGCAAGGAACTTACCGATTTTAACCTTTAAGTCTATGCTCAAGGGCTGAAAATCGTAATACAGATCTAAAAAATACTGAATCCCCGTAAAGGGGTGATACTTGTATTTTGTCCCATCATATCTGGGGATCTTATGAAAAAATCCCATGCCATCATAATGTCTTTTCCATACTGTAGCGGATTCTATCCCAATTGCAAAACAACTCCCTACTGGATAATACAAAAGCTCGGAGGCAATTCCGGCATAGGCTGTTTCAAAACAACCTCCTGCTAAGCGCATAAAGCAACCTTTACCTAGGTTCCATCCCTTTTGCATGAACCCCTGTTCCAGGTGGAGGCTATTGGTCTGATAAAATTTAACGGAATCTGATCTGACGACATACATATGGGAGGGGTTGAGTTTATCTACCCCGGATAATTTTGCAGCTGACGATACAATAGAATAGCTGCCCTGGATTTTATAAAATACATCCCGAAAAACATATCCCTCCTGGGAGGCCACTCCACTTAAGTTGTATTTAAACTTGCCTTCGGCATTACCAAAAAAACTGATCAATCGAGGCTTCAGAGTAAAACTCCAAATCTCTTTATTTCTTTGAAATAGCAGCATCGAGTCATATTCGCCAGGGGCACTTGCAGCCTCTTGAATAGGAGAGAGGGTTTCCAGCTCAAATTTACTGATCTGACTATGCCTAAAGTGGTACAGGTCTTGCGTCCGATAGGTATAGGATTGACAGTCGAGTGCATCTGCCTCGATTACCACTGTCGTTGATTCTATATCCGAGGGCAGCAAAGAAGCTAAAACATTTTGCACTCTATCTCTGACTACTTCATTGACTCTATAACGGTTATTAACAACCTTAAGCCAAAGATGTTTTTTTCCTTCCCCGTCAAAGTAGAGTTGTGCTGTGAATAAATCGAGCCCCTGATCGCTTAAAGCATAAGCAAGCTCCTGAACAAAATCTGCTTCAGGACGTGAAGATCCAAGGGGCTCTGTATCGATCGGGGTCTTGTAAGGAAGGGGCTCGTCTATTTTCGGAAATATCCCTTTAAACGAGCCTAAAGGAATACGGAATGATCCCAGAGCAGAAAGATCCTCGCCCCGCACCGAGCTTACCGATAGCTGGACTGAATCCCATAAAAGCCACTGGACTCCTGCATTAAACCGACTTTTCACATCCCTTCCTGACGGGTGTTCATGAGGGTGTTTTTTGTAGTTATTATTGTCATATTCTAATGCAAAAGACAGGTCCTTAAAAAACCCATTGGAATATTGTCTAAAAGGAGTCCAGCTGGCGGCCCCAAACACCCCCTTCATCCGACCTTCACCCCAACCCAGAGTTAGTTCTATATTTGCTTGTAACCATGATTTGGTCATCACCAGATATTTTGCGTTAAATCTCTTGGTTCCAATAAAATCAATAGCACCAATCGAGATAAGAGGGAGATATGAAAATCCATCGGACGGAGTAAGCACCCCTAACTTGATGTTACCGACGCGCTCTGCATCATCCCCAAATCCTTCGTGACCAAAGTTCTGTTCAATGACCCCTTTGTAGATGATGTAATTAGCAGATAGCTCTATACGATCAAACGGCTGAATATTTAATCCATATACATTATAAGGAGCGACGTAGCCTCCTCCAAAAGCCACATTCCCATTCTGATTCATTCTAGCAGAAGGCATATTGAAGTAGCCGACCATGGCATTGACATTGTAATAAACAGGAAGACGGTCGTGGAGGGCTTTATTAATTTTCTCTACCGTTTCCAAATCTTGAAAAAGAGAGGCGTCCGATTCTACAAAATCAGATTGCGTCTCTAAAAGACCCTGACTTTGTGCATATAAGGCCCAGGGGCAGAGAAAAAAAGAGAATACCGTGACGGATAAGAAATTCATGAAAAGAGTCGTTTGTCGTTCAAAAGATGAATTGTCGATGGTAATTCAAAAAAACTGTAAATATATGAAGTATAACTTAAAGATTAAGGTTGTTTTTTGCAAGAGCAACTCGCCTGTAATTATTTCTTAAATCCAATTGTATTAATTACCCCCCTTACCTATACTCTCTTGCATAGAAAGGATTCAAAACCTGATTTGATGTCTATTTTCCCATCATTACAAATCTCTTAGCCGAGATGGGTCAGGCATCACACCCCTTTCATGCCACTGTTTTAACTTAAGTCAAGGGTTCACATGAGTTATCTAAAAGAGTTTCTTAAACATGTATCGCATCACGATTACCCCCCATTTCTTCGCCTCTGGGAAGAATACTGCAACGGAGATGAGCTCGATGGGCAGGAAGTTATAGAAATTCTTAAAGCTGCTAAAAAAGCTGATTTTTCCGATTTTTTTGGTAAGCATGTAGATAGAATTCTCCCTCTCTGGGAAAAAATGGCAAGTTCTATAGAAAAAGATGAGATCTTTAAACTGGTCATAGACATCCAAACCTTACACTCTCAAAAACTCAGAGATCTAGTCTATGATTACCTGACAGAAAAAAACATCGGCGACAAGTACTTTCAAGAAAAAATGAAATTGATTGGAATGAGAGACAAGCAATCCCGTGATAGCTTCCAAGGAGCTGTTGGAAACTATGACCTACTTTCCCATATCCATAAAGGTCATTTTGTATTTCATACAGGGGGATGGGGTGTTGGAGAAATTGCAGACTACTCTCTTGTTCGTGAGCAGCTCACTGTAGAGTTCGATTATGTCCCTGGTAAAAAAGAAGTCTCTTTCGAGATGGCCTTTAAACACTTAATCCCTATCCCCAACGACCATTTCTTAGCACAGCGTTTTGGCAATCCCGATGGATTTGAAAAAAAAGCCAAAGAAGACCCTGTTAGCGTAATTAAAATGCTGCTTAGAGATCTTGGGCCAAAAACGGCTGCCGAGATTAAAGATGAGTTGGAAGAGCTTGTGATTCCTGCCAGTGAGTGGACTAAATGGTGGCAGAATGCGCGGACAAAGATTAAAAAAGACACCATGATTGAAACCCCTGAAGAACTACGCAAGCCGTTTAAGCTCAGAAGATCTGAGGTCACCCATGAATCAAGACTGCAGCAAGCTCTTGAAAACAAGCCCGATGCTACCACCCTGATCCAAATGGTCTATTCGTTCATGAAAGACTTTCCAGAAACGTTAAAAAATGGACAATTTAAAACCTTGCTCCATTCTAAACTGTTAGAAATGCTTTCCTATCCTGAAATCAATAGGACTCAGCAACTCCAACTGTATTTTTTTATGCAAGACCTCAGTGAGGATGCGAGTGAATATGATGCGAAAATTAAAAACATCGCAGAAGAAGTCGCTTCCCAGGCGTCTATTCAAGAAATCATCGCCCAAATCCAAGTACTCTCCTTTAAAAAACGCTTTCTAATAGCTGTTCGAAGCAATCGAGCTGACTGGAAAGAGGTGTTCCTTGCTTTACTGCTTATTTCAGACCAAAACACAATTAGAGACTATTTACTGAGCGAGCTACTCAATGAAAAGCAAGAAGATCAAGTAAAGGAGCGTCTTGTTGAGCTCTATACCTATCCCGGCAAATACCCAGAAACATTTTTATGGTATTTCCAAAAGTCGATCTCTCAGAAAAAAGTTCCTTTCTCTGATCAATCAGGTAGAATCCGTTTTTTCGAATCCTTACTGATTCTGCTCAGCAAGATAGAATCGAATCCTGAATCGAGAGAGATGGTCAAAAAAATCCACTCTATTGTATCTGGCGATCGATATGCGATTGTCCGTCAAATTATGCAAGAGGCCTCCATGGAAGAGGTGCAAGAATTCCTTCTTCTTTCCACGAAATGCCATTCTTTAAGTGATCATGACATTAAAATTCTCCACTCTCTTGCTGAAGTTGCACATCCCGCTCTTGCCAAACTCAAAAAATCGAAAAAATCGATCCCTGAAGAAGAAAGTTCTATTCTTTGGACAACGCAAGAAGGCTTTCAAAAGCTCCAATCTAGAATTCAACAGATTGCGACGGTAGAAACAATCGAAAATGCCAAAGAAATTGAAGTGGCAAGATCACATGGTGACCTCAGAGAAAATGCTGAATTTAAAGCGGCTTTAGAAAAAAGAGACCGTCTACAATCGGAACTTAAACTCCTATCTGCCCAGATGAATACTACAAGGGTGATTACAGATTCCGATATCAACACCAATGAAGTAGGTGTAGGGTGCATAGTAGATTGTGAAAATAAACACGGTCAGATCACTACCTATACATTACTAGGGCCTTGGGATGCGGATCCAGATAAAAACATCCTAGCATTTCAATCGAAGCTGGCTCAAGCCATGAAAGGTTTATCTGCGGGAAGTAAATTCCAGTTTCAAGGAGATGAGTTTGTAATTAAGAAAATCAAAAGCTACCTGTAAAAGTATTTATGCTCTAAGATCCATTTATAGAGCATGACAAGTTAACACTTATAAAAATTATAGTAGCCACGATGGAAATAGTTATAGCAAGCATAAACATGCATGAGATTAGAGAACTACGCGCAATGCTGAAAAGCATGCGCGTTTTTGACATCTATTCACTCCATGATTTCCCTACCTACTCACTTCCCAAGCATCTTGGTTCTACATTGCAAGAAATAGGTTGTGCTAAGGCAATAGATGCCTCACAAGCCATTGGTATGGTCGCGATAGCCTCTTATTCTGGTCTTATTGTACCCTCTCTTCAGGGGAACCCAGGAATTCAATCTGCTACCTATGCCGGATCTGCGGCCACAGATAAAGAAAATAGAAGTAAATTGCTTGTTGAAATGCAAAATCTACAAGACACAGACCGATCTGCCTATCTTGAATGTTGGCTAGCTATTGCTACGCCCAGTGGACTCAAAAAATCAGTACAAGGAGTCTCTGAAGGGGTTATTTTAGCACAAGAACGTGGAAACCATGGCTACGGATACGACTCCCTTTTTTTAAAACATGATTATAGTAAAACTCTGGGTGAGCTAGAAGAAGAAACAAAAAACAAAATCTCCCATATCAGAAAAGCATTTGATAAACTCAAACTCAGTCTCAATACCCTTGTAGAAGATGCACTACTACATAGACGGGTATAACTGGCTTTTCAGAACACCTAAAACGCCCGAATCTTTAGAAATACGGCGGCGAGGGTTTATTCACGCTATACATGAGCTCGTTCTTGATCGCAACTGTCTTGTAACGCTTGTTTTTGATTCTTCAGATCCCTCAAGAGATATCAGCTCAAAGGGAAACTATAAATCCTTAGAAATTATTTTTACTCCTAAAAAACAAACTGCAGATCAGTACATCGAACAGGCAGTAGAATTAGCTCAACAACCAAAAAACATCACTGTGGTTACCCTGGATAGAGAACTGCGCGATAAATGTCGTTTACGGGGATCGCAGGTGCTTTCAATGAAAGAATTTCAACACCTCTTCTCTAAAAAAAGAAAAGTATCACAAGAAAAACAATTCCAAGACATTCCCTCACAAACTGCAAGACTTCTTAAGATCTTCGAAAAAAAACTCCTTGATGATTTGAGCCATGAGTAATCTACGGATAAATGTGGTTGTTTTTAAATCGCACATTCATTCATAAAAATAGTCTAAATTTATAGATTATGGACAATGTATGCGAATTCGAACTACATACAAAAATGGTGCCTTACTAGCTATTCTTATCACTCTTGCTACGCCCTCTTATTTTCTATTAAACGCCTCTGAAAAACCTAAACAACTGCGACACTGCGCCCCACAAGACTGGATGTCTGCACAAATTGACAGAGATTTTTTGCCATTTATAAATGGAAGTCTTGTCTTTCATCGTGCCGAACAGATCGTAGAAGATAGTAAAATACAACCAACCTATCAAGGTCTTATGAGAGTGACCTATCAAAATCGGCATCTACTCATTCGTAATTGGAAGAATCAGTGCGTGAATCCAGGGTCCGATAAAAGTCTTTTTTCAGGTAGACTCAGGCATATGCATGCAGCATTCTGCAAACTGATTAAAATGCACAATCTCCCTGAGTTTGATATCGTTATCCTACTTGATGATTGTGAAGATAGCTACCCTGCAAATCATGGGCCTATTTTATGTTTTAGCAAACGAATGACTTCAGATCATTGTATTATGATCCCCGACTTTGAAGCCCTTGGAGGGAATCAGGATAAGCTTAAAGCTGTTCAAGAAGGTATACATGAGTACCCATGGCATCAGAAACAGAACCTAGCTTTTTGGAGAGGAGCCACAACGGGAGGGGATTATTCTCTCAGTAACTTTTTAGATTATCCAAGATCGAAATGTGTCCAACTCTCTCTGGAAAATACAACCCTTATCAATGCTAGATTTACCTCTCTTTGTCAGACAAATGACGCGAAGAATATTCAAGCCAACTTCAGCTCCTTCTTCTGTAAACCGATTCCAGTCAAAGCACATCTTCTATATAAATACCAAATTACCCTCGATGGTAATGCCTCAACATACTCTCGTTTAATATGGCAACTACATTCTAACTGTCTGGTATTTAAACAATCATCTCCCTTTCAACAGTGGTTTTACAACTCTTTAATTCCTTTTGTCCACTATGTGCCTTTTGCATGGGATGTATCTGATCTAAAAGAACAATTACTATGGGCGCAAAATCATGATATAGAAGCCCAAGAGATCGTGAAAAATGCTAATCTATATGGTGCAAACAATCTCAGCCCACAAAGTATCTACAGCTATCTATACCTGGTTGTACAAAAGCATGCACAGCTAGAAAAATCTCTACGATAAAAAAAATTAAAGAATATGAAAATCGTGAAAAAAACCAAGAGGCAAGACCTTTGCTGGCTCAATACCTACAATATGCGAAAGAAAGTAGTCGCTTAGCAACTTCATAAACTGATCTAAACATTCGGATCGAGCTTCAGCATATATTTCTACCGAACCATCGGACAGGTTTTTTACAAAGCCGCATAAACCGAGCTTTTTAGCCATCTGCTGGGCTTTCACCCTAAAGCCAACACCTTGTACCCTACCTGTAATGATAACATGAATATGATCCATTAGCACCCTTCAGAGGCACATTGCACTTCATCGGCCGTAAGATCGCTTTGAAAATCTCCATTTACCCAGTCATACTGATGGATTAATGCTAATGCCTCTGATAGCTGTCTAGATCGATTAATCCCTTCTCGCAGAGCTTTAGTTCCTTTACCCAATCGCAAATACCAGCAGCCGACTCTACGAATATCGAGTAGGGCGCGTCTTTCATTCTGATAGGTTAAGATATAGTCTATATGCTCTAGGAAGTTATTCTTGTAATCTTCCCATGTCCGAATTATTGGATCTAATCCCATCATCGATCTTTGAATATCTTCTATTACCCAAGGCCTACCCATCGTAGCTCTAGCTAGAAGCACAGCATCACATCCTGTTAGCGCAAAAACACGGCGTGCGCTGTCTGCGCAGTTGATATCCCCATTAGCAATGACCTTAATCGATGTTGCAACTTCCTTGCACTGTCTAATAAATTCCCAGTTAGCAGGACCCTTATAGCCCTGAGATCTAGTTCTTCCATGGATACAGATGGCCTTGGCCCCTGCCTGTTCTGCGATCTTTGTGACTTCTGCTGCATTAATAGACTGAAAATCCCATCCTGCTCGAATCTTGACTGTTACAGGAATTTTTACTGCAGCTACAATATTCGATAGGATCTCACCGATGAGTTTAGGGGTTTTTAAAAGACCTGAACCACTACCGTCTTTTGTTACCTTGTCGACTGGGCAGCCGCAGTTTAAATCGATCACATCAAATCCCATCTGTTCAACGATCTTTGCACATTCCGCAGCAAGCTCTGGCTTACTGCCACATAACTGCGCGCCGATGGGATGGATGGACGATTCAAAATCAAGCAGATGATAGGTATGGGGATCGTGACGGACTAAGGCATCCATTTTAACCATCTCGCAATAGACAAGACCTGGCTTATATTTAGCAGTCATCTTACGAAAAGGAAGGTCGGAGCACCCAGCTAAAGGAGCACATAAAACATTGGAAGGCAGTACGAGATCACCTAAAATAAGCTGAGGTAACGGTTGTTTCATAACTACAAAAGGAATCGCATAATAAGACTTTCTAAGATCTGCAGAGCAAAAAAAGCGATAATAGGGCTTAAATCAAGATTGCCTATCGGAGGAATGATCCTTCTAAATAAGTTTAAATAAGGATTTGTATAATACTCTACAAATCGCATCCACTTAGACCTTGCAAACGAGGGGAACCAAGAACCAATGATACGAGCCATTAGCAAAATGGTATAAGCAAAAAATAGATAATGTACGATACTGACGATAATTAACATAAAATCTCTGTATTTTTATTACAGAGTGTAGCCTAAAGCTCTGTTTTAGTGCCATAAACTTCTCAAGCCAAGGACGCGATCAAAAAGTAAAAAAGAATGTTTAATTTATGGAATCTCTATTGATAACCGACAAGCTCTTTTTAGTAAGCAGGCAAGGGGGCCACTGTTTCTTGCGTATAGCACTATAGAAAACCTCTAACAAGAGTCTCTAAGATAGTCAGAATCCTTTTTAACAAGAATAAACATGCCTCATCCACATATTCCTTTTTTCCACGGAATCTAGGATAATTCGAGGCATGTAAAGAATAAACACGAACGCAAAAATGGAAGCTAAATTACATTGCCCGAGATGATCTCAGGGGATCCAGCTCCAGTGTTACCCGCATTTTTTGCAATCCATTCCTTAGCCCGTTTTACACTTTCTGTGATACCCGATTCATCCTGACACACCGTCACTGAAATCCCTCCTTCGCTAGTACGAGCTAGTGTATAACTGACATACCCTGAAATAGAATGCATAAGGCTTTGAAGCTCCCCTTTTTTCTGATCGATCAGATCAAACAATTCTTTAGCCCCTTTTCCTTGATATTTTCTAATAACAATTCTCATTTTTTTCCTTCTTTTTATTCAGATCTACAATATAAACACTCTATTCATTATATAGACGGAGAACTATTTATTTAACAAAATATTTAATCTGAATTAGAGAAAAAAAAGAATTTAGATAGAAAGAGGTTTGGTAACGGAATATCATTTTGCAAAACAAAGATCCTTGCGGAAAAACAAAGATCTTTGTTTTTTAGTAAAAACTAGAAGCCGTAAATAAATTCAATTTCATACTGCTTATATCGTCTAAAAGGACCGATGTCTTTATCCAGAGTGATCGTCTGCTGCCACTGTTGCTGGAATGTTAAATTATTCGTTAGCAGGTAGTCGAGCGTAGCTACAAATCCTCTATAGTTTCCATTGCCAGCTGCCGTTTCTTTAGTCGTAGCTATAGCTTTTGGTCCCTTGGCGTTAGCAACAGTGCTATATAAACTAGAGTTCACTGCATTGCCCATGCCAATGCCTGAGGCGTCAAAATCAGGAACGCATTGTGCTGCAAGCGCTTGGTAGTTAAAATCAAAAGCCCAGTCGCCTTTTTTACGAATCTCTCCTAAAGAAAACCCTATATAACCACCGAAATTCGCTTTTTTATGATCTGTAAAGCTATGTGGTTTTGCATTGTGATTATAAAGACCTGCTACATAAGTGCGAATAGGACGATTAAACCATTTAGGAAAACATTTATACCCAATAGTGAGCTGAGAGACTAGAAAATCAAACCTAAGACGATCTATCTCATTACCATAGTCTTTAGTATCCCAGTCAATCAAAGAATACTTAGTATAAAACCCAGAACTTCCAATATTTAAAAATCCAAGCTCTCCAATATACCCATACTGATTCACCCTTTCATCTACCACAAACGCCCCAAGGTGAGCATACATATCACCCCAATTATCGATGCCTACATCATATCGTAAAAGGATCCCATCCATAAAGGCCGCAAACTCTAGATTCGAATCAAAACTATTTCCAAGCCTTCTTCTTCCCAGTTCAATATCAAATGTCGTACTATCGGTATCTACAACCCGGGCTCCAAAATAGGCTTTTTCAACCTTTAATTTATTTAATGTGCCATTAAACACCCCTGCATCATTATCAAACTCCAGCTTAATCGCGGCCCAACCACGGTCAATCCGGTAGTCAAGCATGATATTGACTTCTACGTCATAGACGTTAGCAGGGAGAAGAGTTCCATCAGGCCCTAAGGGAGCTGATCCTGTTCCCCTTTGCTTGACTCCATCACGAGTCTCACCCATCGACTGCATCTCGGTCCTTACCTCTCCACTTAAAGAAAGGTTCCCTCCAATCTCTTTAATCGTTACTTGTCGCTTTGTGTTCATCCATTCTTGTAAGGCGTTGATATCCACTGCACGTGTATCATCATCATTATCAATGGTATTCGCCACCAAAGACCCATAGGAAGCCAAAAGAAGAAATAAGCTTAGGCTGCCAAAATTACGCATTCGAATCATAAAATAACCTTTATCCTACGTTACCACAAAGTACAAAAAAGCTCTCAAAAAAATGAACTAGTCTAAATCTTATAGGGTGTTTTGGAATTATTTTCAAAGAAAACTAAACGAAGGAGTGATCTACTTATTCCAGTTTTTATTTAAAAGCGAAAGTCGAGAGAACAGGACCCGGCAGTCTCTTCGATCATTTTAGCTTCGAGATTCAATGATAACATCGAATCAAATGCTAGACCAAATCCTAGGATAAAACCGAAGCTATATTTATTGGTAAGAAGGACTTCTTTCTTAGGATAATACTGTTGCAAAGAAGAAAGAGATTTGAGCTTTAGCTCTGCATGGGTATATGTAGCCCCTATATAAGGAACAAACCAACCAACCCTTTGGGATAAGGCAGCGCCTATCTGCCACTGACGATCGCTACATTTACTATGACCTACATCTGCATGAGAATCATTAACATGAATTGCCTCGATACGAGGGCAACTAAGAAAGCCTTTTACATCGACACCTATCTGTGTATCTCCCCAACAAGCTAGAACGGCTTTAATCCCGGCCATACCTCCTATATGGTGATCTGAAGTATAGTGGATCCGATTATTTTCTCTGATCTTCTGTGAAAGCTTGATCTGATAAGTGCCAATAGCTGTATAAAGATCGACACGATTCATAAAATCGACTGTGATGATCCCGGCATTCATCAAAGATTTAAAAGAGCTGATTTCATGGTCAGCTTGACTTTGACTCGCTTTTACAATCATGCTACGGGAAAAAACGAGGTCACCGATATATCCGGCTTTAATACCCAGAAAAAAATCTTTTCCAATCAGGCACCCGCTCTCCGGCAGTTCAGGAGCACTTGGATTGCCATTATAGAGGGCATGGCAAGGAGAGGAAAACCAAAAAGGAAACACAGTAATAGCGACTTTTAGAATACGATTCAACCCATAACCCCTGAAAAAACATTGATAAATACATACAAAAAACAAAAGATAACACTCATTTTTTGAATTTGCAAAATGAAAAATCAACATCGCCATTGTAAAGCTGTTTTACATCAGCCTATCAAATACTTGAGCATATTCTTGAGGTTTTGCATACACACTCCATACATGCTTATTTGCTTTGGCAAAATACACAGACCAAGAGCGCATAAATAAGCCTTCAAAACTCGATTCTTTTACACGCCACAGCTCCAATTCTTCAGAAGAGGGATTGATCACAAAAGCAAAGTAATATTGAGCCCAATTTGTATCTGCAAAAAACAAGGGGACAGGAGGGGATAAGCAAAGAGCTGCGGATTTATGGGTAATATACTCGTGTAAATCAAAATCAAGACAGGCTGTTTGCCTAAAAAGAAGATACGCTCCTTTTGCCCAATCACGCAGGGTGTTAGCGGGAATACTTGTCTCTTTTAGATCTGGTAAGAGGTTTAGTATATTGAGCAGATCAGACCCGGTTTTCTCTTCTAATAGAGCATAGATGGCGCTCTTATAACCCTGAGAAGGAATCAGTGGAAGGCTTTGGTACAAAAAAGAATCCAGGAGGTCTTTGATCAAAGGCTCAAAAGGGAACACACCAAGAACCTTTTGCACAAACTGCTGAACTCCAATAGAGCCTTCAGGTTGTATAGAAAAGAGCAGTTTGGTTCCTATGGGATCAGGAAGCTGCTTAGCAAATAAATCTAAAAGGATCTGCTGGTCTTGTACAGAAAGGATCTGAGATCTAAAAAAATCCTTAGATGGCCGTAAAAACCGATCTCTAATCCATGTATACGTAAATCCATTATCGTCCCAAGCTTCAAAAAAAGGACTGGCATAAGGCCGTAGTAAAAAAGCATGATTAGGGGAATGCATCAGTATATGCTTATCTGTCCCTTTTGGAAAATACGCCGTAAAATTATAAGGCAAGCTTTTCATGGTTTCGATAATGAGAGTAAGTAGGTCTAATGCTCCATCAACCGAAAAGGACTCTTCATAAAGGCTTGCCTCTCTACGATAATAAATGTTAATCAATGTGCCCATCACGCCACCGGAGCTATAGGCCCAGGGTGTTCTTTCTTTAGCATCACCAGATCCTATAGAACTAGATTGCCGGTGTATCCTTGAGCTTCTTTGAAAGGCTGTTTTAATAAATTCCTCTGTCCTTATATGGAAAATCATTAAAGAAAAAATCTCGAGAATCTCCTCTTCACAATTTTTCCCTTCGGCATCTACGAGGACTTGTGGTTCCAGATAGGAAAAAAATTCTATAAGAGAATCAATAAATTGCTCTTGCGTATGAATCATACTCCAAACGGATGCATCTCGTCTTCCGTGCTTATAGAGAAGACGAAACCCCGCGCTACTATCTTCGTATTCTAAGGCTTTGAGCTCTTGCATTTCTGGATCGTAAATCTCTTGAAAGTACTCTGGGAACCTTTTATCAAACTGCTCAATAAGAAATTTGAGTAAATGAGGGTAAAAAGAAGACTTTTTATAAAAGCGATCTCGCAAATCAAGACTTGCTTGCATATGGTAATTTCTACTATGAAACTCTGCTTGCAGATGCCTGCCTTCAGATTCGGAAGAGGCCTGTCTAAGCAAGATCTCTGTTGATCTGAGCTGATCAAAGGCGATTTCATAATCTCGTTGAAGCTCCTCAAGCCTCTGATTACATGCAGTGAGTTTTTTTTCGATAAACTGATAGATGATACAACCAAGCCCTCCCTCTTCATTAGGATGGAGGCCGAGGCTGGAATATAGATTCCAACCAGAAAACTCCATCTTTACTTCTGAAAAAGAGGCGATTGTGTATTCCCATGACCGCGCTAAGAAATGCTCAGTCCTACTTAAAAAGAACCGCTGAACACGAAGAAGACTCTGCTTAGCGTGCTTACAACGGCTCTGTTTATCAGAAAACTGTCGTTTTGTAACTACAGAGGACTTTTTTGATTCTTTAAAAAGGTTCTCCTCTTCGATAACAAACCTTTTCAAATCTTCTTTGCTTACAGAAAAATGAGCAAAAACCACAAACTCAAAAAAATCATTAATGGTCATACTTGTGTATGTAGAAAAAAAGACAGAAAGCCTTCGCGCATACCAATCCCTTTGCTCATCAGCATTCCCATCGCTAGATAGAACCCCAACTAATTCTAAAGCCCGTTTAATGCTCCAGGGAATAGTTTTTCCAGCTGCTAGGTGAGAGTGTGGTATTATTTTTTTTAAATCGCCGATCCCATAACTCGGACTTAAAGGGACACTATGCTCTTTTCCAGCAATCACCCTCGTTATGGTTCCTATCGAGAGCAGGTCAATGAGATCTGTGATCAAATTTTCAACTTGCTCTTTTTGTATTAAGATAGCCGGAGCTGTTGCAAAACAAGACCCTACATTTTGTCGTAAGGGATAAAAACAAGCTGACAGAACAGCTATCCTTACATCTTTGTTAGAAAGTACGTGCTCTTCCGATAAAGACAAGCAATCTTTAATCATCTGCTCTATGTATAGATTTGCAAGCGGCAGCTGGCATCGGCGAAGCAGAGTATCCAGCCCTTTATTAGAGCGCAGTTTTTTAAGAAGTTCTAACACCTGAGTGATAAAGCTTGTATCACTATAGCCTTCCGGCGTGGGAATATACCCATAGCGTTCTATCCAAGGAATCACCCTTTCTATCTTATCGGCGCATAAATCTCCTTTTTGATCTAAAATAGCTGCTGCAAGTTGAATGGAGCGTTGCATACATCGGTACTTAAAAGGATCTTGCAGACCCTCTTCCTGTATTAAAAAGGAAATTTTACTGTCTTCAGAAAGATTCCAGAGAGAGCTTATTTCAGAAGATTCTGCAGCGAGAAGTTTCTGAAAAACAGCAGGGTAAAACGGGGAGCCTCCATGTAGATGCTCTCTGACATATTCTAGATCATTACTATTCAACCCACCCCCCCCCATAACGCTAATCTTTATTTTGGATTTGTAATTTGTGTTGTTCTTATTTAGAATTAGCTAAAAAATTCCTTTAGAACAATACAAATAAGGCATCATCCATGATCGTGTTTGTCACCAATCTTCAACAAGACCTAGAACTGCCTGTCGGTAGCTCAGGAAAAGAACTCGCTGAAAAACTTAATCTTCGCAACCCAGAGCAATCTCTTGCCATAGAAATTAATGGCCAAAGAAAAGACCTTAACCACCCTTTATCCGAATCTGATAAAGTCACACTCTGGAACTTCGAAGACAAAGAAGGAAAAGAAGTATTCTGGCATACCTCTGCCCACGTCCTCGCCCAAGCCATACTACGCCTTTGGCCTGATGCTCAACCAACAATAGGCCCGCCGATCGAGAATGGATTTTACTACGACTTTGCAAATCTTACCATTTCAGATACTGATTTTGAAAAAATTGAGAATGAAGTACAAAAAATCATTCAAGAAAATTATCAACCCAAAAGATCTGAATTTGCATCCAAGCAAGCAGCTTTGGATAAATTTGCGCATAACAAATACAAGCAAGAGCTGATTACTTCTTTTAATGACTCCTTAATTAGCGGATATGAGCAAGGGGAATTCTTCGATCTATGCAGAGGACCTCACCTGCCAAATATTGGAAAAATCAAAGCTTTTAAAGTTTTAAAAACCTCTGGTGCTTATTGGAAGGGGGATTCCAAAAACGAGATGCTCACCCGTGTATATGCGATCTCATTTCCTGATCGGAAAATGCTGAAAGACTATCTCTTTATGCTAGAAGAATCCAAAAAAAGAGATCATAGGATAATAGGGCCTAAACTGGACCTATTCTCTCTGCAAGAAGAGGCTCCTGGAATGCCATTTATTCACCCTAAAGGGATGCTTATATGGAACAAGCTCATCGACTTCTGGAGAAAAATCCATACCAAAGCCGGCTATATCGAAATCAAGACCCCTCAGCTAATGAGCCAAGAACTTTGGGAAACATCAGGGCACTGGTTCCATTATAGAGAAAATATGTACTCCTTTGAAATTGAAAACAGACGTTTTGCCATTAAGCCGATGAACTGTCCTGGATGTATGCTCTATTATAAATCCCATTCCCATAGCTATCGTGAGCTCCCATTAAGAGTCGCAGAACTGGGGCATGTTCACCGACATGAGGCCTCTGGTGCTCTAAGCGGTCTTTTCCGAGTCAGAAGCTTTCACCAGGATGACGCTCACCTATTTATGAAGCCCTCTGATATTAAACAAGAAATCTTAAAAGTGCTTGCACTGACTGAAGAGATCTACTTGGCTTTCGGCCTTTCCTATCGACTAGAGCTTTCAACCAGGCCTGAAAAAAGCATAGGAACCGATCAAGATTGGGGAGTGGCTATTGCAGGCCTTAAAGACGCTTTAGATGAGTGGGGGCAGCCCTACCGTATTAATGAAGGGGATGGAGCCTTCTATGGCCCCAAAATTGATATTCACATTAAAGACGCCCTCGGCAGATCATGGCAGTGTGGTACCGTGCAACTTGATATGGCTCTTCCAGAAAAATTCCAACTAGAATATATGGATACAGATGGAGTATTAAAACGTCCTGTAATGATTCATCGAGCTCTTTTTGGATCTATAGAGCGATTTTTTGGGATTTTAATCGAGCATTTTGTAGGTAAATTCCCACTTTGGATTAGCCCTTTGCAAGTCCGCATCATCACTGTTGCGGATAGGCACAGGGAGTACGCGTATGAGCTTGCGAAGAAAATCCAAACGGCCGGCTTTTTATGCGATATAGATGATGCAAGCGAATCGGTAAATAAAAAGATTCGAAATGCGCAAATGATGCAGATTAACTACATGCTGACGGTAGGGGAAAAAGAGATCGAAAATAAAACAGCATCCCTGCGAACCAGAGACAATGTTGTTCACGGAGAGATAAATATCTCCAATTTCATAAAGACGCTAGAAGAAGAAATAAAAGAACGATCTTTAATTTCGCTCTTTGCTAAAGAAGGAAGCCATGAAGAAAATCACAGTAAGTAGCTTTAAAGGTGGCACCGCGAAAACATCGACAACGCTCCATCTAGGAGCGGCCATGGCCAAGTATCATAAAAAAAAGGTGCTTCTGATCGATTTTGATGCTCAGGCCAATCTAACCACAGGCCTTGGATTCGATCCCGATGCCCAAGATAGCATGGCGGAAGTTCTGCAAGGGCAAAAAAATGTAGACCAGGTGATTTTAAAGACATCGATCCCTAATCTCGATCTTGTCCCAGCCGATACCTGGCTGGAACGGGTAGAGGTAACAGGCTCTCTTGCCGCAGACAGGTACTCTCATGAACGTTTGAAGGAAATTTTAAGACCCTTGAAATATGATGTCGTCATCATTGATACCCCTCCATCACTCTGCTGGCTTACGGAATCTGCCTTGATTGCATCTCAACATTCTCTTGTATGCGCAACTCCTGAGTTTTACAGTGTAAAAGGTCTACAAAGACTTGCTTCTTTCCTAGAGAATATCTCACAGAGACACCCGTTAAGCGTGATTGGTGTGGCCCTTTCTTTTTGGAATCCGAGAGGAAAAAGCAATAACACCTTTCTCGAAGTCATTGAAAGCACTTTTCCCACTAAAATATTAGAAAATAAAATAAGAAGAGATATCACGATTTCTGAATCTTCTGTATTTGGAAAACCTGTCTTTGAGACGGCACCTAAAAGTAGGGCGGCCCAAGACTACCTAGATCTAACAAAAGAACTCCTTGAACGAATGTAAAACGGCTTTACTTTATGGCAAAAGTTAATACTCTTCTTACAGAACGCTTAAAAAAGCCGAGTGAGAAACTTTCTAAAATGTCCACTCTTGCAGAGATGTCTTCCTCAGGAAATCTCTCCAGTTTTTCGGGTGTGTTTCGAGTAGCTCAACTAAGCACTAAAGAACATGAGAATCTGCAACAACTACTCACCCAGTATAGAAAAGAAGAAGGATCATCCCTTCGCGATTTAGAGCAACTTGTCTCTCTAACATCTGAGGTGAAAGCCATTAACAACCAAGCGTCCATTCTCCATGGTGAAAGAATCAAAAAAGCACAAGAAATTCTCAAACGATATCAGGACGGGGCTTTTTCTGCCTGGCTAATGCAAACCTATGGGAACCGGCAAACCCCTTATAACTTTCTACAATACTATGAGCTTTATATTGCATTACCTCAAGTATTGATCCCGAAACTCTCTTCCATGCCCAAGCAAGCGTTATATACGCTCGCCAGTCGAGATGGTTCTATGGAGCTAAAAGAGGAAATTATTAAGAACTATCAAGGGGAAACCAAACGGGAGCTTCTAGAGCTGATTAGGAAACAATTCCCTTTGTCAGGCACTGATAAAAGGGCTCAAGACTTTTCCTCCTATACGATTACCCTTTTAGGACGGCTGCACCAGGTCCTCTGCGACAATCCATTTTCTGCCTCTACAAAAGAAAAAAAAGCTATCAAAGCTCTTCTAAAACAAATTGCCAATTTGACAGATGAGGCGAGTGTAAAACTATGAATACAGAATATATCTATAAGTCCCCTCTCTCTGAGCGCTATGCTAGCAGAGAAATGTCCTCTCTTTTCTCCGATGAAAATAAATATATCACATGGAGAAAACTATGGATCGCGCTCGCTCAAGCTGAAAAACATCTTGGTCTTCCTATATCTGAAGAGCAAATACAGAGTATGCAAAAAAACTTGCATGAACTAGATCTCGATCTTGTGGCAGAGTATGAAAAAAAATTTAAGCACGATGTCATGGCACATCTGCATGCATTTGGTGATGTATGCCATGAGGCAAAGGGGATCCTGCATTTAGGCGCAACTTCTTGTTTTGTCACGGATAATACTGATCTGATTCAGATGAAAGAAGGCCTTCATTTCCTTCATACTAAAATCCTCCAGGTCATTCGTCATCTGGCAGAATTTGCAGAAAAAAACGCTTCTGTTGCCTGCCTGAGTTATACTCACCTCCAGCCCGCACAACCGACAACGGTGGGGAAAAGAGCTTGCCTTTGGATTCAAGATCTTTTAATGGACCTGCATGATATTGAAGATAAGATGCACTCCTTAAAATTTCTCGGGGCTAAAGGAGCAACAGGGACACAAGCCTCTTTTTTATCTCTTTTTTCTGGTGATCACAATAAAGTCAAACAGCTAGATTTAGCTATTGCAAAATTAATGGGTTTTGATCATTTAATACCGGTGTCTGGACAAACATACACCAGAAAACAAGATATCCGAGTGTGTTCTGTTTTAAGCAGCTTTGCAGCCACCGCCCATAAAATAGCCACTGATATTCGATTACTATCCCACTTACACGAGCTCGAAGAGCCCTTTACAGAACAGCAGATTGGATCTTCTGCAATGCCTTATAAAAGAAATCCAACCCGATCAGAAAGAATATGTGGTCTTGCACGATTTGTCATATCTCTTAATGAGAATCCTCTTTATACAGCTGCCAATCAATGGCTTGAACGCACACTTGATGACTCATCCAATAGACGACTTTGCCTTCCCGAGGCATTTCTTGCCTCTGACGGGATTGCAAACCTTCTTATTCACACGCTTTCAGGGCTTGTGATACACCCAAAATCGATTCGAAAAAACTTACTGCAAGAACTCCCCTTTATGGCGACAGAAAATATTCTGATGCATGCGGTAAAAAAGGGAGGCAATCGACAGTCTCTGCACGAATCGTTACGAAAATACAGTCGAGAAACAATGGAACAAATCCATGAAGGGGGATCCGCGCTCGAATTGATCCAAAAGATTATTTCAGACCCAACCTTTTATATTACTCGCGAAGAGATTGATGAAATGATGAGAGAAGAGCACTTTATTGGAAGAGCCTCCAAGCAAGTAGCAGAATTTATGCATGATGAAGTCCACCCACTACTAAAACGGTATGCCCATGTTTCTATCTACAAGGCTCTTGTATTTGTTTAAATAATATACTAGCATGTTTTCTTTAACCTAGTCTGAAGGAGTCTATTTATGCCACATGCTCATGTGAATGGAATAAAAATGTACTATGAACTACACGGTCAGGGGCAGCCGCTTATCCTTCTGCAAGGTTTTACAAGAAATCTGCTAAACTGGCGCCATATGGCGGAAAGTTTGCAAAAAAAATATCAGGTAATTCTACTGGATAACCGGGGTAGTGGCAGAACACAACATCCAAGCCCGCCCTATTCGATCGCAATAATGGCAAAAGATGTAGCCGAGCTCCTCAAAATACTCGAAATAAAAACCGCTTTTTTTGTGGGTCATTCTATGGGGGGAGCTATATTGCAGCAGCTGTGTATTGATTATCCAGAGCTTGTAAAAAAAGCCGTCATTTGCTCCTCCTTTTCCCAAGTACCATATCCCTGTATTATGCAAATGGAGATGGTCTCGGAAATGGCTCTGGCTGGCGTGGCTCCAGAATTTATCTTTCAGACTGTCTTACCGGGACTCTTTAGCAGCCAGTGCCTATCCACCGATGGCAATCCAGAAAAAATCATCCAAGCCATGCTTGACGATCCTTATCCACAAAAACCAGAGGGGTATATAGGGCAAGTAGAGGCATTAAAAGCCTTTAATAGCACAGATAAACTGTCCTATATCGAGTGCCCTTGTTTGATTGTGGTAGGAGAAAACGACTTGTCCACACCCCTATCTTGTTCTACCCTGCTTACAGAAAAAATAAAAATGGCCCAGATGAAGGTGATTCCTCAACAGGGCCATATGATTAATGAAGAAGTGCCGGATCAGCTTTGCCAAGAGATCCAAACTTTTTTAGACTCTTAGTGAGAGTGTCCTTCCTCAGCAACATGTGTATCTTCAACAGCCACCGCTTGTTTCTTTAAAAGCAGCTCTTCATCAGCTGAGGATACCATTTCTTCTGTTTGCTCTTCAGCAATCAGATCTACTGCAACATCTGCAAATCCCATCTGACAGAAAAGGGCTGCTGCACCTAAAACACCTAGTAATTTCTTCATGTTCATACGATTCTCCTTAAAAATAAGACCTAAATTGGTGAAAGTCAATATGAATTCATCTCAAAAAAGAAGATTAAAAAAAAGTCTTTTCTAACCTTTCCCTTAGGAGAAAGGAATTTTTTAGCAATTAACTATCAATAAAGTTATAGAAAATTGTAATGACTAAACAGGGTGTATTGTACAGCGATTGCAATATCCTTCCCAGAGAAACTATGATTTTTCGCGTAAAATAATTAAAAAGAAAAACCAAAATATTCAATACACAGGATAATTATGAATCCCAAAACGAGCGAACCTCCTGCACCAGTCGTTATGCCGAATCCTGAAATACTCACTCTTTTAAAAGGACAAATCGCTGTTGTGACCGGTGCTAACTCGGGTATTGGAAAAGCCGTTGCGGTATCCCTTGCTCAGGCCGGTGCAAGCGTTGTGGTTAACTATTATGCGGGAGATGATCAAGCGCAAGAGGTCGTTCAGCAAATTAAAAGCTACGGAGTGGATAGCTACGCCCATAAAGCGGACGTATCTAATGAACAAGATGTCCTTGAGATGTTTACAGTCCTTAAAAAAAAGTGGGGGACGATCGATATACTGGTAAATAATGCAGGGATTCAAAAAGATGCACCGATCGATACAATGACACTTCAGGACTGGAATGCAGTGATTAATACAAACCTTACCAGTCAATTCCTCTGTTCACGAGAAGCCATTAAAGAATTTAAACGAAGAGGGGTCGTAAAAAACATTTCCTGTTCAGCAGGCAAAATTATATGCATGAGCTCTGTCCACCAAATGATCCCCTGGGCCGGCCATGTGAACTATGCAGCCTCGAAAGGGGGTATTCACCTTTTAATGATGAGTCTTGCACAAGAAGTGGCTCCTTATAGAATCCGTGTCAATGCCATAGCTCCGGGAGCAATACGGACCCATATTAATACCGGCGCATGGAGCACCCCAGAGGCTTTAGACAGTCTAATGCACCTGATTCCCTATAAAAGGATTGGAGAACCAGAAGATATCGGAAGATGTGCTGCATGGCTCTTATCAGACCATGCCGATTATCTTACAGGAACCACTCTCTTTGTCGATGGTGGAATGACATTATTTCCAGGATTTGCAACAGGAGGATAATTCAATGATTAAAACAGAACAATATGACGTGATCATCATTGGTTCCGGAGCAGGGGGTGGTACTTTATTTCACCATTTAGCGGCTTCTGGTAAAAAAATCCTGCTGTTAGAAAGAGGGGAATACCTGCAAAGAGAAAAAGAAAACTGGAGCTCATCAGATGTATTTATGAAGGGCAAGTACCGTGCAAAAGAGCCCTGGACCGATAAAGAAGGCAATGAGTTTCATCCTGGCATACATTATTATGTCGGCGGCAATACAAAAATGTATGGGGCAGCATTACTGCGGATGCGTGAGCGAGATTTTGGAGTAGTCAATCATCATGGTGGGATCTCACCTGCGTGGCCTATTCAATATGGGGAGATGCAGTCCTACTATTTACAAGCTGAAAAGCTCTACCATGTGCATGGGCTCAGGGGATCGGATCCTACGGAACCACCCTGCCTAGAGCCATACCCTTACCCTCCCATACAACACGAACCCAAAATCCAAAAGCTCTGTGATGATCTGATTCTGTCAGGAAGGAAACCATTTTACCTACCTGTAGGCATTAAGCTCGATGAAAAAAATCCACAAAAAAGTCTGTGTATTAAGTGTAATACATGTGATGGATTTCCCTGTCTTGTAGATGCCAAAGCCGATGCACAAATCGCCTGGATCGATCCTGCACTAAAGTATCCTAATGTCACCCTGCGTACCGGTTGCTATGTCGAAAAGCTCGAAACCTCCCCTTCTGGAAAAGAAATTACTTCTGTCCTTGTCGATAGAAATGGAGAAAAAGAAATCTATAAGGGAGATATTGTGGTGGTAGCTTGTGGCGCTATTAACTCTGCAGCCTTACTGCTACGGTCGAAAAATGATAAACATCCCACAGGTCTTGCCAATCGCTCTGATGTAGTCGGTCGATTCTATATGTGCCATAACAACTCAGCCATGATCGCTATCTCCTTAGAGGATAACCCTACAAAATTTCAAAAGACGATGGGCATTAATGATTTCTACTACGAATCAGAAGAGTGGGCTTTTCCAATGGGTCATATTCAGATGCTCGGCAAGTCCGATAAATACATGTTTAAAGCCGATGCTGCAGGGTTTGTTCCTGCTTTTTTACTCGATCCTATTGCAAAACATAGCATTGATTTTTGGCTTACAACAGAAGATCTTCCAGATCCTGAAAATCGAGTAAGGCTTTCTGGAAAATCCGGAATACAACTGGATTATACGCCCAATAATACCACAGCTCACAAAAAACTCATTCAACAGTTAAAGAAAATCTTAAATGAAGCAGGGATTTATCATCATCTCCTATCTAATTCCGCCTACCTTGGAAAAAAAATACCATTAGCAGGTACCGCCCATCAGTGTGGTACGGTACGGTTTGGCAATGATCCCAACACGTCTGCTCTGGATAGAAACTGTAAAGCTCATGATCTCGACAACCTATACGTGGTTGATGGTAGCTTTTTCATTTCCAGTTCTGCTGTGAATCCAAGCCTTACGATTATTGCCAATGCGCTGCGCGTCGGTGATCATCTTTTGGATAGGCTAAAAAACTAGCAAAATCTTCCTTGCAGCTTAATCCAATTCTTTCTCGATGAGAGGGAGCAATGCCTGTTGAATCTGCTCTTGAATTGCCTCACTGGATGGGATCAGGGGAAGGCGCAGAAAAGGCTGGCATTTACCCATCAGACTCATCGCATACTTAATCCCCTGCGGATTGGTATCTAAAAAAAGAGTTTTGCAAAAAGGAAACAACAATTTCATCTTCTCTCTAGCCCGAAAAAAATCCCCCTGTAAGCAATCTGCCACAAAATCCCTCCACTTCCTCGGAATGGCATTTGCTGCCACAGAAATGACACCCGAGGCACCGAGAGCTATCATTGGCAAGGCCAGAGTGTCATCGCCAGAAAAAACCGACACAGAAGAGGTCTGCATAAACTCTGCTATAAGATCGAGATCCCCCGAAGATTCTTTTAAGCCTATGACACCGGGGATCTGGCAAATCTGGCTGAGTTGTTGTGCTGTAAATTTCAGACAAGTTCTGCCTGGATGATGATAAATAATAAGGGGCAGTCCCACACTTGCTACCTGGGTAAAATGGGCAAGGCATCCCTGAAAAGAGGGCTTATTATAATAGGGCACAATCACAAGAGCTGCATCTGCGCCATTTTCTTTGGCCTCTTTTGTCTTTCGCATACAAGTCCTAGTATCATTACTACCCGTACCCATAATGACAGGAAGCTTTCCATCCGACTCGTCGATAGCGATACGTAATAGCTGCATCTGCTCGTCATCAGATAGGGTGGGAGCTTCTCCAGTCGTTCCACAAATGACAAAACCATCTGTTTTTTCTTTGATGTGCCAAGAGATCAATTCACGAAAATGGGAATAATCAACGGCTTCTGATGGTAAAAAGGGAGTGATGAGGGCAACGATCGATCCTTTGAACATACTTTTCTCTCCTGGATTGTCATCAGTGTACTGTAACGGCAAAAGAATACAACTCCTCTTTTTTTGCTTTAATAAATAAATACTTTCTCGTTTATTATGAAAATAATTTTTTGATTAATAATAATATTATACTATAATATGACCTTATATAAACAAATAAATTGATAAGGTGTAATTTATGAAAGAAGAAAAATACCAAAAAATTTCTAATATTAGTTTGGCTTTAGCCATTGGAATCGTATGGGGTGGTTTTGCTCTACTAGCGGGCTGGTGTTCTATCCTCGGATGGGGAATTCCCTTTGTGAAAACGATGGGTGGGATGTATGTAGCATATGCCTCATCCTTTTGGGGAGGAATCATCGGGGGTATTTGGGCCTTTATAGATGGTTTTATTGGAGGGTTACTTATATCTATACTATATAATATTTTTCGCAAAATAAAGTAGATTATTGACATTACACTAACACGCCTCAGCCTTCGAATAATAGGCTCGATTGGATCCAGTCCGAATACCACACCTTCTCTTAAGGGCTCTAAAAGCAAAAAAGAAAGGACTAGTGAGGTCACTCCTGGGGCATCTGATCGATTTTATAAAAGGTATTTGTGCATTTTCCTCATTATGATATCAGCAAACAGGCTATCTATGAGAATCGAAGGGACCCTTAACAGATAGGGTGCCTTGGAATCCGCCAGAATTATCGGGTTTTTATCTAAGAAAGAATAAAAAAATGGATCTGAACTCTGCAGGAACCCACTTCCTTTAGGGATGGGAAGATATCAAATAAACGGCATATGAAAAAATTTACATAGCAAGATCTTGCAAACTCTGTTTCCATTCTGTAGCCAGTTGGGTAAAGTCTGTCATAATGCCCTTAAAAGGAAGGAAATCACGAAAATACGCTACCTCTTGAATCAAATAAAGATCATCACTTGCCCGATCTACAGATAAGTATGCCCCTTTTAATTGCCATTTAAAAGACCCTTGAGAGGTTAAGGCTTGGAGAAGAAAAAGAGGAACATTCGACATACTTAATATTTTAGTCGATATCTTTAACCCATCATCGAGTGGGCTTTTTTCCATCCATACGTCATGCTCCTTCCATTGACATTGCATTCTTTTTCTATGGGGAAATTGGTTTAAAAATAAAATGTATGATTGATAGCTCATTTTAGTTTACCTGAATTTAAATTGTTATAACTATTATACAAAATAACAATATTAAAAACAATCACCCCAATCTAGCTTTCTAGATAATTTATAAAAGCTATTATCTTTTTTACTAACAACCTGTTCTTGTATTTGACCATCTTGCCGACAAAGAGATAGTTTAAGATGTCCTTTAAAGATTTGAGGGTGTCTTAATAGGCGAGAAGAAAAAGATTGAACCTTTGGTTCTTTAGAAAAAATAAGATAGGAAAATTTTTCATCTTCATAATTCAAGACCGCATTTTTGACTTTCCTGTGAAGAGAAGATCTCTCAACTCTAGCGAAAAAATGACACCAATCTGGTCCTTTCAGAGGACAATTTCCCATATGGGGACAAGGAGCAATCAGTAAAGCTCCTTGCTGGATTAGCTGATCTCGTATTTTTAGAATCCTTGCATACCCAGCAGGAGTACCTGGCTCTATTATGACCAGAGTGCTTTGTACTTTATCCCATACCTCATGGAGAAAAGGACCCCAAAACTTTTCTTCTATCTCACCAATCGAATATGACAGCAAAACAAGATCCGACAGAGGAAGATCTCGATCGATTGCAAAGTTTCTTAGCTTCCATTGTACCTGAGAAAGCCTCATATTTTCTCGGGCTAGTTTTTTTCCGAGCATCATAAATTTTTCATCATATTCCCAAGCCTCAAACTGATGAATAGAAGAAAATAAAACCGATGATGCCCACAATCCAGTACCTGGACCGGCTCCTAAGTCTAAAAAACTACCAGGATGGAAATCAGGGGTCCGATATTGGAGTTCTTTTAATACATGGAAAATAGCAGAAAAAGTCGCCGGCATTCGAGATAAAATATAAGCGAATCGATCGTATTCTGATAAAATAAAACGGTCAGAAGAAATCCCCTTTTTATACCGATCAGAAAGATGAGAAGAAGCCTCGGAAATAGCTTGAAGGGATCTATGAGCCATCTCTTCTTCTATGGCCTGCTGTAATAACTCAGGTAGTTGCATAAAATTATCTTCGGTGAAAAACAAAAGAATTTTACAGGAAAAGTCATTTAAGCTCACAAAAATTATCTTTTTTTCATCATCTTTAAGATGATAAATGGAAAAGTACAAATTAAAACAATTCCACCCATCAAGGTGGTTTCATAAAAAGAAATATTCTGTATGCCAACCCCTATAGGCGGTAAAAATCCTAAAATCATTACTATGACACAACAGAAAATACCGATTCCACTACACAACCACATACCAATGGTTTTACCAGGTACGACATAAGAGCGCTTCACTTCCGATTTAGAATAATGCAGTTTAATAGCACTTGCAAATAGCAAGATATATACCACTAAAGCAAGTTGTGCGGTAATAACAGATAAAATCCAAAAAGAACCATTTACTGTGGGCAAGAGAACAAAAACAAGAGATAAAACCGTGACAATCACCCCTTGTATCCATAATATATTAACGGGAACCCCATGTTTGTTTTTTTTACGTAAAAATAAAGGTAGACTACCATCTTCACTTGCTACCATAAGTCCTTTTGTAGGACCAATAATCCATGCAGAAATCCCACATAATCCTCCTAAAATAATAAAACCAGCAACGATTGGAATCGCCCAATCGATTCCCAAGGAGTGTAAAAAAATAGTAAAAGCCTGCATGGCTCC
>CAMDPQ010000004.1 GCA_945905275.1 Chlamydia trachomatis | reverse complement strand
TTAGTTTTTTTGTTGACTCGAGGTTAATTTTTGATAGATCCCTAAAGAGATAAGTAAGATAGACGAGACCACCAAAAGCAAAATCGGATAGGTTAATTTCTCAATCGTTGTTTTTGCTATTTGGAGAGTGAGAATCAGTCCCTCTAATGCAAAGGCTGCGGCTATAATTAAAATCAAGTTTAATAGAGCTCTTCGTTTTTCAGATAAAGGACGTGTTTCCTTGCTGCGTAAAACTTCTTCGACCAGTAAGTATCTGGCTACATCGGAGACAGCCACCGCAAAGACGATGTAGGCGACCTCGTCCATAATCTGATTTAAAAACATTGCAGAGCTTCTGACGCTGCTAGTCAAGATGAGCTTGATGATATCATGCGCTGACCAGACAATAATTAAACAAGCAATAGAAAATAGGATAATGCTTACACAGATATAGGGGATGTTGGTTAGTAAATGAACGAAAGATAGGGTTTTTTTGATCATATCACGCCTCGCTATTTCTTCCAGGATATAGAGGGTAACTGTCAGAAAAAGCAAGTCTTTTATTTTTTAAGCCCATCTGCAGCTGCCGCATCACAGATCCATAAGGCCTTATGTGCGGGCGTTCCGATTTTTATGATCGGATGGTCTGTAAAGGGTTTATGCTCATGAAGCACGGATAGTAAGGTCTGGTTTTTTCCGGCCCCTAAGACATAAATAACGATATGAGATGCCTCATTAATACATGGGTAGGTAAGGGTCATTCTCCATGTCTCTTTTTGAGGGATCCAATTAGCACAAACTAGTTTTTGTGATTCAGATAGCCCGAGGGTATTAGGGAATAGAGACGCTGTATGTCCATCCTCTCCCATGCCCAGCATAATATAATCAAAAGGGCGTTTTTGGAGGATACGTTGTATGGTCTCTTCATAGGCTTTTGCCTGCTCATCGATATCTTGTTCCGCTACCATCCGATGGATTTGTTCTTTAGGAATAGCCATAGAAGAAAACCCTGCGTCCATAGCCATACGGTAATTGCTATCTGGATGATCGGCTGGCACGCTTCTTTCATCACTCCAAAAAAGATGAATCTTTGACCAATCAATTTTCTCTTTGATAGGGGATTGAGTCATCTTATTAAAGATGCTTTTTGGGGTCGATCCCCCAGAAAGAGCTATACAAAAAGACCCATGGGATCGAACAGCTTCTTTATACGCATGGAGAAGGTGGGTAGTACAAAAAGCGAGAGTCTCTACCGTATCTCCTGGAATAATCACATCTCTTCTTTCATCCCAATGCAAAGCTTTACCGCTTGGTATTAACATAAGCCACGTTCCTTCATTTGAGAGAGTAAGGTTAGGATTTCCAGGTAATGTTGACTTGTTCCTTTATTACAGATTTCTTTGACAAGAGATTGTCCCGACTCTCCTTTAGCAATAAGAAACTTAGTGGGTAAAGCGCATTGCACCGAAGAGCTATAGGAACAAGAAATTTCGTTAAGTGCAGATAGGTTTCTTTCAAAATGAAAGCTCTCTTTATCTTCATTCGAGAAATCTAAGGTCACAACCAGCCCGGGGGGTAGAGTGAGGTGTCTTTGGGGCTCAATGAAAACAGTAATAGGTTGTTGCTCACTATTTTGATAAGAAAATAGGGCTTTTTCTGTGTCATGGGAAGAACTACATAACGTCCAATGCAGTCGCGAGGCAAGCCACGCTTGCAGATAAATCGATTGGATCCGTGTATGACAGAAGAAGAGAGTCTCTTGGGCATTATAAGAAAGGTGGATTGTGCGAACCTTTTTCAACTTCTTCCACTGACTTTCCTCACGAAATACCGTCGTAATCAGATCGCGCCAGCTTTCGAGTCGAGCCCAGTTGAGATCGGCGATCTCACAATGGGATCGCGCTCTAATTGCAAGGATCGCTTTGGCAAATTCATTAAGATCTTTTGCTGTTTCCGAATCGAAAATCAGTCGGGTGGCAATTTTTTCAAGCTCCTCCCTTAATAAACTAGGTAGGGAAGGGTCTTCTGCCCAAAGCAAGAAAATCGGAAGATCGGCCATTATATGGGGCATAATGATAAAAGGGACCTGATGTTCGCTTGCGGACGTTGTAGCGATTTCAATAAAGTCACATGTGATATCAAACTCTCCATGCTCTGCCGACATAATCGATACAGATGTTGTAAGTTTATCTTCCTTACTATCGACATCAGAAGAGATGAAAAAAATACGGGCTGGGAATTTTTCGATAATTTTCTGTGCGATTTTTCTAATATACTCATCGCGAAGCGATTTTTTAGAATAAAAAATCAGGTTAAAAAGGGAAGCTCTGACTTTATTTTTATTTTCTAGAATACTCCATAAATTATTGAGCTCGGCCTGAATTTTATCTGGCTGTACAATATGAGATGAGCTCATCTACAGTAGCCTCCATTTACGTCCGTCATTCATGATTAGGTCATCGGCCTCTTTAGGCCCCCAGCTTCCTGATGCGTAATTGGGAAAATCTGTAGGCGGATGACTTCCCCAGGAATCGAGTACGGGGGATAGCAGCTTCCATGAGGTTAATACCTCATCTTCTCTTGCAAACAGGGTGTTATCTCCATATATACAATCTTGAATGAGCCTTTCATAGGCTTCCGGAGGTGCCATCCCAAAGTATTTTCCGTATCTAAAATTCATTTTCACAGGTTGTATAACCGTGCTGCTGCCTGGCACTTTGCAATTAATTTTTAATGCTGTGCCCTCGTCGGGTTGGATGCGGAGGGTAAGAACATTAGGTTCATTTTTTTTGCCTGGATGTTGAAAAAGGACCGAAGGAGGATCTTTGAAAAATACAGAAATTTCGGTTCCTTTTTTAGGTAGTCTTTTGCCACCTCTTATATAAAAAGGGACCCCTGCCCAGCGCCAGTTATCGATATACAGTTTCATCGCAAGGTAGGTTTCCACAGCAGATTGTGGATTCACATTCTTCTCTTGACGGTATCCAATAGCAGGTATGCCATTGACAAATCCTTGCCCATACTGCCCTCTTACAACAGAATGCTCCATATCATCTTGGGATAACGGTCTTATCGCTTTGAGGACTTTTACTTTTTCATCATGGATAGAGCTTGCCTCCAAGCTAACGGGAGGTTCCATCGCAACTAAAGAGAGGACCTGCATGATATGATTTTGTAAAATATCTCGTAAAAAGCCGGCTTCTTCCCAGAAAGCACCTCTTGTGCCGATCCCGATATCTTCTGCTGCTGTAATTTGGACGTGATCGATATATCGATTATTCCAAAGAGATTCGAAAATAGAATTCGCAAATCGGAAGACCAGGATATTTTGTACGGTTTCTTTGCCAAGGTAATGATCAATACGATAGATTTGGTCTTCATTAAGGTATTTTAATAGCTCAGCTTGGAGTGCATTGGCAGAATCGGTATCGTGGCCAAACGGTTTTTCTATAATGATACGGGACCAGGATGGAGCCTGATCATGATTATAGATGAGTTGGGCTTGATTGAGTTGGGCGCAAATCATGGTAAAAAAGCTCGGTTGGGTCGACAGATAAAAGATTCTGTTGCCTTTAGTGCCGAGACGACTATCTAAATCGTTTAAGAAATTCCCAAGAGCCAGGTATCCTTTAGCATCATGAAATTCGGAGGTATGGTAAAATAGCTGCTGTTGAAAGGTTTCCCATAGATTTTCATCAATAGGTTTAACACGAGAAAAGGCATTAATGGCCTCCTTCATTTCTTGACGGAATTGCTCATGTGTTTTTTCTCTGCGAGCAAAGCCGACGCATGCAAATTGAGGTGGGAGCTGCCCTTCTCTGGCTAAGTTATAGATCGCAGGGATAAGCTTTCTAGCGGTTAAATCACCTGTTGCTCCAAAAATAACAAGAACACAAGGCTCCATAAAACGGGAAGATATACCAGGTTCTTCTAAGGGATGTGAGGAGTGGTTAGTCATAAAGGCTCTATCATTTTATTAAGGTTAATAACATCAAACACGAAGTGGTTTTAGAAGAAAAGGGGAAAAATAGGAATCTTTCTCAAGGGTTGCTATTTTTTTGCTATACGTTAAAAAAAAAGAGAGTGTATCTATAGACAATTACTCTTTTTCTTGTGTATCTTCAAATCTGCATTTTAACTTCACAGAAAAGGATGTATCGATGTCGAACAAAGTCTATGCGATTTTTGGAGCCAACGGGGGAATCGGTTTTGCTGTAGCTAAGCTATTAGCCGCACAAGGACACTGCGTCTATTTATTAGGACGTAGCCATGACAAGCTTAAAATAGTAGGGGATACACTTGGTCAACCTGTTAAAGTCGCTGAGGCAACAGACGAATTACAGGTGAGGACTTGTCTCGAGGAAATTATAGAAGAAAAAAAGACGTTAGATGGAGTTGTTAGCTGCATTGGCTCATTTCATATTAAGCCACTTCATATGACATCACAGGCCGAATTTGAAGAGGTAATGAAAACCAATACAACATCCTCGTTTTGTATCTTAAAAGCCGCATGCCATTTAATGGCGGCACACAAACAAGGATCTATCGTTCTTTGCTCGTCAACTGCAGCTCTTACAGGTCTTGCAAGTCATGAGGCTATTTCCGCTGCCAAAGGGGCTGTTGCCTCTCTTATTCGATCGGCCGCTGCCTCCTATGCATCTAAGGGGGTTCGAGTCAATGGTGTAGCGCCAGGACTTACGCGCACGCCGATGGCCCACGCTATCCTTTCCAGTGAATCCGCATTGAAAGCTTCGACGGCTTTCCATCCTTTAGGGAGAATCGGAGAGCCAGAAGATATAGCTCAAGCTATCGTCTGGCTACTGCAAGACACGAGCTCTTGGATAACGGGAGAGGTTCTTGCCGTTGACGGTGGGCTCTCTTCGTTAAAAACAAGAATGGCTTAAAGCCTTTGGGCTAGACTGCGGGCCATTTTTTTAAAAATGAAGAAGTGGAAGGGGAGCATGGCATACCAGTAACCTCTTCCTAATATTCCCTTGGCACGAAATGTAGCCGTTTGATAGAGCATTCCGTCTTCAATTTTAAATTCTAACCAAGCCTCGCCAGGTAGTTTTAATTCTGCATAGAGAATCAGGTGGCCCCTTTCTTTGTCTGCTTTAACGACTCTCCAGAAATCGATAGAATCCCCTACGTCAACCTCGGTAGGGTGACGTCGACCCCGATTAAGACCGGTTCCTCCGATGAACTTATCGAAGAGGCCACGTATTTCCCATGCCCAGTTGAGTCCATACCAGCCGTTCTTTCCTCCGATACTCCATATTCTCTTAATGACCTCTTCCTTGGGCAGAGCTAAAGGAAGACTTTGTATATCTTTTAAACACCCAGCTACTGGGACTTCGATAAATATAGAAATATCAGGGTTATTCGATGTAAGAATCCATGAATCCATCCATGTCGATAGGACTTCATTTTGTGAGATTTTTAAAAAGGCTCTATTTAATGCATCTTCGAAAGGGATGCATGTATGGGGCAGTGCTTGATTGATCCCTTGCTCAGTGCAATAACTATTATATTTCATGCTATCGACAAGATAGGAGCATAAACTAAATCGTACAGATGTAATAAAAACGAGCCAGTAGCTAGACAGTTTAGGAGTGAGGCAAGGGACCTCTATAATATATCGTTTGAGCTTGCGAAACTGGGCGTAGCGCAACAGAACCTGTTTGAAGGTCATGACTTCGGGACCTCCAATATCATAGGTTTGCCCATACATTATTTTTTTAAGTAGTGTATTGGATAGATAATAGAGTACATCCACAATCGCAATCGGCTGACATTGGCTGAGCACCCACCGTGGAGCCACCATAATAGGTAGTTTTTCGACCAGATCTCTGATGATTTCAAAAGAGGCGCTTCCAGCTCCTATAATGATACTGGCTCTAAGGACAGTCAGTGGAGCTTTGCTGGTTTTAAGAACACGTTCTACATGCAGTCGAGATTCTAGATGTTCTGATAAATCTCCTGATGCATTAACAACACCTCCAAGATAGATAATATGCTGACAGGCTGTTTTGTCAATGGAGTCGACAAAATGTTGGGCGGTATCTCGTTCGGTATGTAACAAGTTTTCCACGTGTTCTGCCATAGAATGAATCAAATAATAGGCAGCATCAATATCTTGAGGGAAGGGATCCATAGAAGAGGGGTCTTTTAAATCACCCCATAATATATGGAGATTGGGATGTTTCAGTCCGCCCAAACCCACGCCTCGAATGCGAGAGAGTGCATAGACCTCGTGCCCCTGCTCTAGCAGAGCAACGATTAACCTCTTACCAATAAACCCTGTCGATCCTGTCACAAGAACCTTACTCATAAGCATAACTCCTCTATAAACAATCTGCCCATCTTAGAAGAGACCTATATCATTGACTCTCTTTTTTACACAGCACAAAGCATTTCGATCTAAAGGGACTGTTTAGGGTTTGTCTGCAAAATCTATTGACAACTAGGAGGATCAGGAGTTAGGTTTTGCTTTTTATACATACAGAGTACAATCCCCTATGGAACGTAATTTATCTCCTATGGACATTTTAAATGACCCATTAATGAACAAGGGGACAGCCTTTACGCAACAAGAACGCGATGCGTTTGGGCTTAATGGATATCTACCTTATCACATTTCGACAATCCAAGAGCAATTACATCGAAGATATCATAATTTTCTCACCCAACCGGATCAGCTCTCTAAATTCCAGTTTTTATATTCCCTCCAAAATCGTAATGAGATCCTTTTTTATCGCCTTATCTTAGAGCATCTCTCTGAAATGCTGCCGTATATATATACACCGACTGTAGGGGATGTATCGTTGCAATATAGCACCCTCTATAGAGAACATCGGGGTCTTTACCTTACCTATCCTCACAAAGAAAAAATGAAAGAAATACTCGATTCTTTACCACACAAAGACATTGATGTGATTGTCGTTACAGATGGAGAAAGGGTCCTGGGTCTTGGTGATGTAGGTGTCGGCGGTATGACCATTCCTGTGGGCAAGCTTTCTTTGTATACATTGTTAGGCGGGATTCATCCTGCTAAAACACTCCCCATATTTTTAGATGTAGGAACAAATAATCCTGATCTACTCAGAGATGAGCACTACCTAGGCTGGAGAAATGAACGGATTACAGGTTCTGAGTATGATGCCTTTGTGGATCAGTTTGTTCAGTTAATCAAGGAAAGATTTCCAGGAGTTCTGTTGCAGTGGGAAGATTTTGCTAAAGCCCATGCTAAACCTCTGCTTACACGGTACCAAGATCAGCTGCTGTCGTTTAATGATGATATACAAGGGACCGCAGCTGTGGTCCTTGCTGCCGTGATTTCTGCTATACACGTTTCTAGAGAAGACCTCAAAGATCAACAGTTTGTTGTGTTAGGAGGGGGGTCTGCAGGCCTTGGCATATGCTCAAAGATTCTCGATGCTATGGAAGAAGAGGGGATTGCTCGGGACGTGGGAATCAAACAGTTTTATATTGTCGATATCCACGGTTTAATCCACACAGATCTAGAGCAAATCGATGAAGAACAAAAACAATATGCACGCCCTACGGCAGAACTGGCGCAATGGACAGTAAGTGACCCGTCCCATATCACCTTATTAGAGGTGATTCAGCACACTCATGCTAAGGTACTCATCGGTGTATCTACACAAACAGGGGCTTTTACTGAAGAAGTTGTTAAAACAATGGCTAAGAAGGTACATCGTCCTATTATACTACCTTTATCGAATCCCACTGTGAAAGCAGAGGCTCGCCCTAAAGATCTTATCGAATGGACGCAAGGCAGAGCCATTATTGCCACAGGAAGTCCTTTTCCTCCGGTCGAATATCAAGGAAAGGTTTTCTCTATTGCTCAGTGTAATAATGCCTGTATTTTCCCAGGTCTTGGTCTTGGCGTAATTGCCGTCAAAGCTCGTAAAATGACTCGGCGTATGTTTGTGGCGGCTGCAAAGAGACTCAGTGAATATTCACCTATCTTGCAGGATCCTTCTTCTAGTTTATTTCCTTCTTTTGAAAATCTTCGCAACATCTCTAAAGAGATTGCCTTTGTCGTCGCTCGTGTTGCTCAAGAAGATGGGGTCGCCGATCAGATTTCTGATGAAGAGCTGCGTCAAAGGATAGGCAGTAACGTATGGGTTCCTGACTACCCTTAAAAATCCAATAAAAAATGTCCAAGATGTTAAAAAAAGGGGAAAAGAGTTTTACGGGAACATGACCAAGACGGCTCACGCCATCTTCAAAAGAGCTCGTTCATTGCATCGGAAAAGGGTTAGACCCGGCTTCAGATGAAGTGCAACGGATCATCAAGAAACATCATACTTCTGCTGAGCAGATTCATCATGCCACTCAGGAAGTGTACAACCCGCTAGCGCAGATCTATCAGGAGCATCCTGAATTCAGAAAGCAGCTCGACCCATTTCATCCCGAGCTTGTCACATTGATGGCGGAAGCAATGAATGTGTTTACTGATAGAAAGCACCAAACCTTTACGTAAGCGGTAAGCCAGTCTTTCGAGCTACTGTGAACTGTCGTCATTTATCGCACTTTTTTGCACGCCAGTGGTCCACAAATGGTCCACGGAGAAAAAATTGAATTCTATGAATGGGCTTTCTTGTATATGATGAATACCCTTAACGAGAGCTAAATATTCGAACTGGGAAACCGAGGAACTAGCGCATGAAATGGGTGTTCAATTTAATCATTTCGCTACTGTGTTTACAAGGTCTGGAGGCATCAACCAGCCAAACTTATCTGGGATCGCGTGAAAGTGATCCAGCGAGTTTAGTAGAGAACGTGAGTACCATCCATGGTGATTATACAGAGGTTGAAGTTGATCTCACCGTTTCGTCTCCAGATTCTTTAATTCTATCTAGGTTCTATAGCAGTAGAGACACACTCCAAACAGGTAGTTTTGGCGGATGGCGGTTCAATCCTCACTGTTTCTTGTCTATTCAAAAAGACCCAAAGGGTAAATCCTATACAACATCTGCAGGGAAGTTTGAACGTACGTATGTCTATGTCGGTAATCCGGATGGAGGAATTCTCACTTACGTAGGCTGGCAAAACACTACTAATCCCTCTTACTGAAAAGATCAAAGATGAATTTGGATCTTATCAGGTAGGGCGTACCTACGATTGGGAGGGACAAATTCAAACACTCCAACTTCCGGACGGTTCATTTGTCGAGTATTTCTATGAAGGACCTTTTGTCAAAGGAGCTAAACGCTTTAGCAAAGATAAAAAGGAGCTCTAGAGCTATCAGGTGGCTTCAAGAGATCTAATGGGCAACATTCTCGAGGAAATCCTTCCCGGCCATCTTGGAGGAAGAAATGAGACTTGGGATGCGGCCGGTCGCAGAATAGAAATATCGACCGACTTCTTTCAGGATCGAGTCTTAGAAGGCGGATATGATCCTCTCGAAAATATGATAAAACGAGAGACTGTCCTAGACGATGAGACCTATACCATCGATTATGATTACAATGCCTTAGCTCAACTTATCCTCGAGAAAGGAGAGATCGAGCACAAGTACTCCTATGATTCGATCGGAAATCGCCTCCAAAGAGACGGATCAGCTTATAAAGTCGATGGCGTCAACCAACTCGTAGAGGCTGAAGGAGCTACTTATACTTTTGAGCAGAATGGCAATCTCGCTACTAAAACGATTGGGACCAGAACATGGACCTATCGAAGCAACCACCTAAATCAGATCGTTTCTATCACAGACCTTGATCAGAATGTCGTCAAATTCACTTACGATCCTAGCGGCAAGCGTCTGACTAAAAGAATCGAATCTAAGGGCAGGAAATCGAAGATACTCCGTTTCTTCTATTTAGGAGGCACGGAGATCGGCTCAGTGGATGAAAAGGGAGTTATCGTTCAGCTCAAAATCCCGGGCAATCCTAATAACCCTGAAGCTCCAAGCATTGCTATCGAAATCAAGAAGGAAACCTATGTTCCTCTTTATGATCTGCAGGGAAATATCACCTGCCTTCTCGACCATCAGAGAGGCAAGGTTGTAGAAACCTACCGTTATTCTGCCTTTGGAGAAGAAGATATCCTCAATGAAAGAGGCCGTGTTATTTCCGACTCTTCCGCAGGTAATCCTTGGAGATATCGGGGCAAGCGGGTCGACAAAGAGATCGGTCTTATGTACTTTGGCTACCAATACTATGACCCTGAAGTAGGAAGATGGATTAGTCCAGACCCTGCAGGAGCTATCAATGGACCCAGTCTCTATGCCTATGCTCGTAATAACCCCATGAAATATGTCGACTATTTTGGCTTGAGCTCCGCACTTGATGAAAATTGTGGGTGTACTCAAAATGGACACCCCGGGTGGCATAATGCTCCTGAAGGGTGTGTTTGTATTTGTGGCAGGAACGGAAGCGCATATTCTGCAGGGAGCTATCGAAGTAAAATAGGCAGCGATATCAAGAGCGCTATCTGCGGAGTTAGCCACGGAGTAGTGGACTTTGTTATCGGATCTGTCCATGACTTGCAAACGGCAAAATCACAAGCTAAAGGGAAATTTTATTGGGTATTGGGAGTGTCATATGGAGCCAGATTGGTTGTTAGTCTACAAGAAAGACGATAAACATATCTATTTCGCTAGAATAGGTACGCACTCTGACTTATTTTAAGCTCCCTCAACGGGTCTTTGATTCTTAACGGAGTTTTCTGTTCTATTGCTCCCTAAACCCCACGTAGAGGATGTTGCTTTTATCCTTTTCCAGTCGAATCCCAACCGTATAATCCGGATCATTGCCTTCTGTTTTCTTTGTAGCCGCCCGGTCCCAGTAGCGCACAGCTTTTAAGCCGCCTTTAGGGATAGCTTTAACAACTTCAAAGAAGCTTCTCTGGAAAAACATGCCCGCTGTGGGCCTGACGTGCGGATTTGTGATCTAGTTCTTTAAATATGGCGCCAGTCCCATTTAGAATGCAGCAACTCGTCTGTCGATCTCATATTTTTAAGCCAATGATCTACTGTTTCTGTCATGGCCCTCTTTTTACGATGTGCGATGAATCAGTTGGTCTAGTACTCCGTTAAGGAGGTATGCATCGACAGACAGCATTTTAGATCGGGTGTATATAGAGTCTCGTAGCTGATTAGCAATCCTTTGAGCCTCTTGCAGACCAAGGACAGAAACTGCAGTGCATTTTTGATGATCGAGGTCGGATCGTACAGGCTTACCGAGATCTTTTTCAGTGCCTATCACATCTAAGATATCATCGATAATTTGAAAGGCAAGTCCTGCCTGATATCCAATGATTTCTAAATGTCGTCTATCTTCCTCTGACACATTGGCTAATATGGCGCCAAATTCAATGGATGCACAGATGAGAGCGGCTGTTTTATGATGATGAATAAATTGGATCGTAGGCCAGTCTGCAGGCTTTCCTTCGGAAAGGAGATCCACTACCTGCCCTCCGACCATTCCATCGCCCCCAGATCTCTGAGCAAGAATTTTAATCAGATCCACTTTTTGCGTGTCACTGATCCCTGGGCTCTTACACAGGACCTCGAATGCATAGGTCAATAAATAATCCCCAGTAAGGACTGCCTGTCCCTCACCAACTACTTTATGAAGGCTCGGCTTGCCTCTTCTTAAGTCATCATCATCCATGCATGGGAGATCATCATGGATTAGTGAGTACGTGTGAACCATCTCGATAGCACAGGCAGGATAAAGACAAATATCTATATGGGCTCCAAACGACTCGGCTGTGGCCAAAGTTAAAAGAGGACGTAGACGTTTAGCTGCGCTTAACAGGCTATAACGAGCTGATTCGAATAATAGACTATGGGGGGTATCTTGCTCTTCTGCAATCAATCCATGCAGTATTTTCTCAATCGACTCATATCGTAACGCGGCATAGGACGAAGTAAGCATGTGTTACCGTGCGTTTGTTGTTGTCATAGCAAGCTCCATTGGGTCCATCTGCCATTCATTTTGGATCCCTATTCCAAAATAATGGAATCCATGTTGTTTCATATCGAGCGGGTTAAAGATGTTTCTTCCATCGAAAAAGGCTCTTCCGTTCATGGTGGCTGATATAAGGTGGGGGTCAGCGTGCTGAAAGATCGACCATTCGGTTAAAAGAGCCAGTGCATCGGCTCCTTCACAAGCGTGATAGAGATCTGTGCACCAAGTGATGGAGTCGTGACACGTAATTGCTTTTTTAGCCGTTTCCATAGAGATAGGATCAAAAGCACGTATAAGAGCTCCTGCTTCTTGAAGCTGTTCGATGATTTCTATCGAGGGGGCCTCTCTCATATCATCAGTTTCTGGTTTAAAAGACAGTCCCCAGATCGCAATCGTTTTTCCACGCAGACCTTGTTTGCTATCAAAATACTCTTTCATCATGGAGATCAATACTTGCTTTTGTCGTTGATTGACCTCTTCTGTTGCATGGAGTATGGGCATAGAGACTCCATAAGCGACCGCTGTGGCTTGAAGGGCTTTAATGTCTTTAGGGAAGCAGGATCCACCATAACCGATTCCTGCATTTAAAAATCTAGGGCCTATCCTTTTATCCGAGCCTATCCCTTGTTTGATGTATTGAATATTGGCTCCGACTTTTTCACACAGGCCTGAGAGTTCATTCATAAAGGAAATTCTGGTCGCAAGCATCGCATTGGCTGCGTACTTGGTGAGTTCCGCAGAGCGGGGATCCATGATGAATAAAGGTAATCCGTTATCTAACAGCGGCGCATACACTTTTCTCATCGTCTCTTCGGCCCTATCTGAAAATACGCCTAAGATGATTCGGTCAGGGCTTAGACAGTCGGTAACAGCAGAGCCTTCTTTTAGAAATTCAGGGTTGGAGACGATATCAAAAGGGATGTCTAAGCCTTTGCTCATCAGAGTTTCTTCAATCACCTGGTGGATCATCTGGGCGCTACCTACAGGCACAGTAGACTTATTGACGATTACGGTATATTTATGTATATGCTGGGCTAGGGTTTTGGCGGCCTGGATAAAAAAACGTAAATCGCACGAGCCATCAGCCTTGGCAGGGGTTGGTACCGCCAGAAAAATGACGTCTGCCTTGGGCACGCAATCTTCATAGTCTGCGCTAAACACCAGTTTATGGTTCTTGCGATGCTTAGCAACAAGATCTTTGAGATGGGGTTCGTAAAAGGGGATCTGTCCTTGAGATAACGTCGTTATTTTATTTTGATCTATATCGAGACAAGTGACCTGATGGCCGATCTCGGCGAAACAAGCTCCAGTGACTAGACCTACGTAGCCAGTTCCTATAATCAGAAGATTCATTGAAGTGTCCTATATGCTCATGAATTACCTTATACGATGCAAAAAACCGTCTTTTAGTTGAAAGGTTTTATCGCAAAGTGAGGCAAGATCTTGGTCATGGGTGACTAAAATCACCGATTTTTGTTCTTTTTGGGCTTCTGCAATGAGTAAAGAGGCTACTAGCTGGGCATTCATCGAGTCTAGGTTCCCTGTAGGCTCATCAGCAAGTATCAGGTCTGGTTGGTTACAGAGCGCTCTTGCCAGGCATACTCTTTGTTTTTCACCGCCAGATAGGGTTTTTGCCAGTTGCTGCGCAGAGGAAGATAATCCCACTCTCTCCATCAACTCCAGAGCTCTGCGGTAATGAAAGGAGTTGTTAGAGGTCGGATATTTTCCGATTTTCGCAGGCATCAAAATATTATCAAGGATAGAAAAGTCTTCTAGCAGATGAAAAGACTGAAAAATAAATCCAATATGTTTATTGCGAAGGATTGAAGAATGGGTGTCCGTTGTATTATGGCCGCATAAAAATAAGGAGCCAGAGCTTGGCGCTTCTAGGGTGCCGAGAATATTAAGTAGAGTGCTTTTACCTGATCCAGACTTCCCGGTGATGGCGATAATTTCCCCTTTATGGATGTCAAGGTTTACATCATTCAGGATGGCTAAGGGATTGGGCCCTATAAAGGATTTGCAAATATGGTGTGCCCTAAGCACTCTATCTCCTGTCATTGCGACCTCAGTATAGATGCCGGTTTAAGTCGGCATGCTTTGATGGCGGGGATTAAGCCTGCTGTCAGTGCCAGTATCGGTGTGGCTATCATGACAAAAACCGCCGCATTAGGACTGAGTGTGCTGGGGAGGGAGGTCCCGTAGAATGCGGCACTAAATGCGTCATGACCTTGCATTTTGCTAAGCAGGGATACGACGCTATCGATGTTAAGGAGAGTAAGGTATGCGCTTATGCATCCTATAGCGCAGCCGATAGTTCCCATTAGGACTCCACAAAAACCGAAAATGATGGCGATGCTTTTAGAGGATGCTCCCATCGATAAGAGAATACCGATTTCTTTTTTCTTATCGTTAACCATTAAGACCAGTAAAGAAATGATGTTGCAGCAAGCAACTGTAATAATGATAATAGCAATTAGAGAAAATAAATATTTATCACTTTGAAATTGCTGGAGTAGTTCTTTAGCAAAATCATATTCCTGAAAGGACTGCACTGTCCAGTAATGATCTATACCTTGGATTTTAAACTCTTTCTCGATCTGCTGTTTGATTTGATCAGCTTGAGATAGGTTAGTGAACCATACTTGGATCCCATTAAGAGCTATTTTATCAAAGTAATGTGAGGCGCTTGCTGTGTTAATAGCTCGTGTTATTTCTTTAGGAGTAAGGATGCATTTATTGCCAACAGACATGATCCCTGGATCGTAGAAGCCAGAGACGAAAACAGCAAGCCTCTGCTCTTGCATCGAGCTTGCCGTAGAGGCGTTATATGAGAGATAGCCCCTATCTCCAATCAGCACTCCATTATCTTGAAATCCTTTAGGAAGGAGAACCCCATACTCCATTTTATCATTAGACGGAAGGATTGCTCTATTGTTTAATGAATGCATCCAAATCGGATGAATAGCAGGTGGAGAGTTAAATGAGATTTTAGGCGTACATTGATCGACTTGTAGGCTATGCCACTGTATAGCCCCTTCCAGGGTCTGTCCATGAAGGGTCGTTTTAACATCTACAAAGAGACTTTGATTGTTTTCTAGGCGAGGCTTGCCTTTTACTTCGAATCGTAAGGGCTCCTGACTTAAAATCGGCGTAGAGGATAACACAGGGTGGATGCCAGAGGGTCCTATAAAAGAAATCATTCCTTGTGTGATTTGGAGTTTGCCGATTTCTCTATCGTAGGAGGAGGAGGGGGTTGCTTGATCAGAGGTTGTAATTATGATTTGTGAAAGGTCTTTCCCTCGTTTAAAAGACATAGCCGAAAATTCCCCGGCCTTTGGTAGTAGGTTATGAGGAATAGTCCAGAAAGGGATAGAGGTTTGCAGAGAAAGGATGTCTACATTTTCTAAAACTGCAAGGAGCTGTTTGGTAAAGACCTCAGAATCTGTAGATTGTATTACAGGTTCAGCCTCTGCTTTATGACCCTCTAGCTCGTGACCTGCTAAATATAGCAGATGATTGATATCTTCTTTGCTAGGAGGCGCTACTAGAGAAGGAAGAGACGGATTACAGCTCGGGAAAGAAATTAGGTAGGAGACTTGGGTCAAGAAGTTTACAGTATCACGGCCTCTAGATGAAAATAAGGGAGCGTTAGACCGTAGGAGCTGTAGTTTAAGTAAAGCCCCACTCATTTCGAAATCGAGAAAGCTTGTAATTTTCTGTGTTTTTTGGAGTTGATCTAAAACGCTGTATGCGATTTTTACCGGATCTTTCAAAGACCCATCTTGATGTAAGTCTTTGCTTGCCCAGTGCCTCGGGGGCTCCACATCTGATTCTGGGTCGTAAGGATCGGAAACCGGGCTGCCTGCTTTCTCGCCGATCGTTTTCTGTTGATAGCCTGAAGAGTCGCTGATCTCATCAACGTGATAATAGTACGAGTTGTAATAAGCTTGTGTGGGAGTGATTTTAACGGGGGCATTAAGATCTGTCAGTTTTTTGAGCCAATTTTTTTCCATTCCTTCTGTTACGGAAAGGAAAACTAAAACGAGCCACACTACTAAAGAAATCACACCCACGGACATAGTCGCTATGAGTGTGACTGAAAGCTGTTTTCTTTGTGGAATAAGATATTTTAGCGCTACCGAAAGTTCAAACATACATACATTCCTGATAAGAACCTCGGAGGCTAAGAGGTTACTTAGCTTCTTTAAAGATCACGTGACGTTTTACCTGTTTATCGTATTTTCTAAGCTCGATTCTTGCTGTGGTATTTCTTTTGTTTTTTGAAGTCCAGTAAGTTTCAGCACTTTCTGTACTTTTCATTTTAATTGTTTCTCTTGCGCCTTTTGCCATGATAAACCTCAATTCTTAAATCTATGTGGCTAAATTCTATATAAGGTGGGGAATATACAACAAGGGATTTTTCGTTTTTTCGTGGTCGGGTAGTGATTAAAGATGCTTCCGTGCGCTGTTTTTACGGAAAACATGATCCTAAATATTTTAAAAAGACTTGGGAAGGGGTTTTCTTGAGTTCTTGAAAGGATTGTCTTTTTGTAATTTGTATTGGTTTTTTTTGCTCGCCGAGGAGTTATTAAGAGGTTCTGGGAGAAAAGAATAGATTAAAGACAGTATAAATAAGGTTGTAAAAATCAAAGAACAGCCTTTTGCAGCTTGAGAGGTGAGCTTACCATCGCCTCCAAATCCGTATAAGCCGGCTATAATGCCTGTTATTAAAAAGATGATCGACCAGATCAACATATAAATTCCCTCCTTTTATTTGCTTTTATGAATTCAATAAAAAAAAGTCAAAACATGTTTGCATCTCGACTTTCCAATATTTACTCACTTAGGACAATTGGGCTGAGTTCACCAGTTCACTATATCCTTGACCGAATCGACTATTTCTCGGTTTATTTTTCTATAAGATAGGGGTGATTTTGGCCTTTTTGGAGATGACAGTGTCTCGCCATATTACTACCCCTGTACCGCTCAACATATTGGAAAAAATATGACGTGCTCTTCTTATTGCTCAGAAGTTGCCCCTGCTTTGAGTAGACCTAGCTTGCGGAATCGATTTCCCATCGGACGTGCACAACTGTATAGGTCCATCAACCCCTTGGATGCGTCTAATTTTCAAAAATAGGTTATTTCTAATGTGATCACACGTTATCAAAATCTCTTTCCAATATCTTTAATCTTTGATCACTTTATATAAAAGCCCCTAGAAAACGAGTGACTCAGAATCATTGTGTAAGGGTCTATTTTATTTATGTTTAAACAAGAGAAATTTTCCTATGTGCATTCCATTGTGCAATGTAAGTTCAAGTGTATCTAATCTCACAGGACTTCTGGCTATCTAGGTGGGCGTATAGGAAAAATCAATGCGTTATCTGCTGGTCTATCGGTTTCCCTTATATTTAACAAGGTGCTCAAGCTTTTAACCACTTCGTTAGCTCTTGTATTGAAACTTGAGAAAGACAGAGGATGATTAAGATCGTGACTGTAACTCGATTTACCTTAGAGTATGCCTCTGAAGAATTAAAAGCAGATAGAGGTGTGGTGGGTGTGGCGCAAAATCGACAGGCTCTTTTTACCTGTCTACTTCTCGAGTTGTCTGGTTTGCTCCATATCCAGACCATGAGGCCTTGCTATCCCAATCTCTTTAATAGATAGGTAGAATGTCTTGCTAGAGCTTGCCTTAAGTGGTTTGCTTGCCTGTTCTGGAGTAACAGGATGCGTAGATAGAGCTTAACTAATAATTTTCCGTATCCCTCCGGATTTTTCGTTTGAACCGGAAAATCTCAGGAGCCGTATAATTTTGGGCGATCGGGTATTTTTGATGCGCTTAAACTTTATCAGAACTGACGGATGAAAATTCTCCCATTACAGATTCGATATACAATGCCGGCGAATAGGGCCCTATTAAAGGAGTCAATGCATAAGAAATTAAAATAAAGGATAATCGAAAAAGATGATTAGACACTCTATTCTGCAGTTCAAGCATCAAATATAACAAGGGGGACCATTATTTTTGGATATCAACAAGTTTAAGATATTTATAGAAAGTCGTGTGCGCGTTGTAGGTGGAGATGATAAAGCCTTCTGCACCCTGCATTACCCCTTTTTTAAAGAAATAACTTTTAATAAATGCCATCCAGCCATGGAAAATGGCTGTTAATACACTAGCTCCTTTCCTGTCGGCATTCTGGATAGCAAATAGACCACTGTAGGCTTGCATTTTATGTAAAAAATCGGCGATTTCTCTATAAGGAGTGTGGATCATTGGGTGTTGCAGTGGTTGTTTTTGCAGGTCGTTATAAAGAATTTTTTCATGGACCTGATCGAGACTAAATCCACACTTTGTTTTATTGTATAGTCGCACTACCCAGTCAGGGTCCCATCCACTACATGTAGTAATTCTTTTGCCGTTAAAGTAGTTGTGTCTTCGTATGGCATACACCGTATCTTCTCTAAGGGGAAGGTTCAGGATTTCTGTTTGGAGCTGCTCGGAGAGAACCTCGTCACTGTCTAGAGACAGAATCCAGTCATTACAAGCCATAAGGGAGGCTGTATTGTGAGTGGGGCCAAAACCAGTAAATGGGGCGTGTGCAACTTTGACGTTAGAGAAATTTTGACACATAGCGACCGTGTTATCGGTAGATCCTGTGTCTAGAACTAAAACCTCATGAAATTTTTTCGTTGATTCTAGCGTGGCGCAGATTGTTCCACTGGAGTTTTTAGTCAGTATAGTGATAGAGATATTTTTATTCATGGCCTTAGTTGTGTCACATTGGTCTTTTTTTTCTGATATTTTATCTAAGTAAAAGAAAAAGAAAAATCTCTTTCTAAGGAATCTTTTTTGTTCCTATGACCATTTTTTTTTCTTTATATCTTACTTTAGTGTATATTTAACTTTTAAACTAAGATTTATGAGGACAACATGACCTTTCGTAAAGGTTTTACTTTTGATGATATCGCTCTTGTGCCGCAGTTCAATAACGTCCCCTCTAGATCAGAGCCATCTCTTGAAACATGGCTTACAAAAAACCGGAAAATACAGATCCCTTTACTCTGTGCTAATATGGATACGGCTATTGGTGAAGAATTAGCAGATATTTTGATCCAGACTGGATCTATTCCCATTTTCCATCGATTTACACCGTTTGATACGCAAATGAAGTGGGTTAAGAAATATGGGCAAAACACCTTTATTTCCTGTGGCATTTTAAAAATGGATGAGACACGCCAACTATTAGATGCTGGGGCTGCCGGCGTTTGCATCGACGTTGCTCATGGTCATTCAGATCGGATGTTTCATTTTATTAGTGATCTGAAAAAAACGCACCCCAATCATGATATCATTGCAGGCAATGTTTGCACTGCGATGGCATATCACGATCTCGTGAATGCGGGAGCGGATGCGGTCAAAGTAGGGGTGGGTCCCGGAGCTGCTTGTACGACAAGAATGGTTACTGGATTTGGTGTTCCTCAATTTACAGCGATTTATGAATGCGCGAAAATTGCAGAAAAACTCCGCGTACCACTAATTGCAGATGGGGGTATTAGAACCAGCCGTGATGTGGTTTTAGCTCTGGCTGCAGGAGCTAGCACTGTCATGTTAGGCAAACTATTTGCGATGACGAAAGAAAGTGCCGCTCCTAAACGTGCTTGTACTACAACACCATCTGGCTTGGAAGGTAAATTCCGTGGTCAAGCCAGTGCAGATTTTCAAACTGATTTTTACGGCGGATTAAAAGAAAAAACAGTCGCTGAAGGGGTTGATTTTTGGGGGCCTGTCATGGGCACTGCGGAAGAGCTCATCAATCAAATGCTTGGTGGACTTCGTAGTGGATTAACCTATGGCGGAGCCAGAAATATTAAGGAACTCCAGAGGAAAGCGGAGTTTATTGCCGTTTCTGCCAGTTATATGCAAGAGAGTAAGCCTCGCCCTGAAGACATCATGCGATAAGGAGCTATCACTTTGAGCACAGTTAAGAAGATTTTCGATCCGGTGCATGGGTTTATTAAGCTTAATGAGATTGAATCCGCTTTTGTAGACTCTAGTGTATTTCAGCGCCTTCATTATATTCGTCAGCTTGGGGTCAGCTACTTAGTCTATCCGGGAGCTACACACACTCGTTTTGAGCATTCACTAGGGGTCATGCAAGTGGCCTCTCAGATTTTTGATCAGATCTCTTCTAAATACACCGAATCAGAAGTAGCCTCGGAATTTGCATACTGGCGCCAGATTATTCGACTATCTGCTTTAAGTCATGATTTAGGCCACCTTCCTTTTTCTCATGTGGCGGAAAAGCGTCTGTTAGGGGAGGGGGGGCATGAACAATGGACCTTAAAAGTAATAGAAAGTGATCTGTTATGCCAGGTATGGAAAATGCTTGAACTGCGATACCCCGATCGGTCTGCTATATCGGATGTTATTAAGGTGTCTCTTGGTGAGGAAAAGCTCAAAGAGCTTGCTCACCCTTTAAGCGTCATCCCGTTTTCAGATTGGGAAAAAGTCATGACACAAGTGATCACAGGAGATTTTTTTGGGGCTGATCGGATAGAATATCTGCTCAGGGATTCGAGATGTACCGGTTTATCTTATGGTCTTTTTGATTACCATCAGCTCATCGAAATGTTGAGGATTTTACCAAGTCAGGGTACTTCGCATCTGGTGTTGGGTATAGAAGAAAACGGGGTAGAGTCTTGTGAGGCCCTTGTCCTGGCTCGTCATTTCATGCATAAAAGGGTTTATCAATATCCTTCTGTGAAAGCATATGGTTTTCATATGTCCCGCTTTATGCAGTATATCTATGATAAAATGAATCCTTTGCAATCTTTATCAACTTACCTAAGTTATACAGATAACACTATTCTTGTCGCAGCCCAAGAAGAATTAAGTAAAGGGGATAGGGCCCATCCCGATAGTTTAGCACTATTCGATCGATCCCGTCGTTATAGCTCTATCGCTGTAGAACAAGTAAGTGAATCACTTTTAGGTAGTTTTATCTTATTACAAGGCCTTTCCCTAGATGAGATCGATTGGTCTGTAGAGGAAAAGAGAAGTCCTAGAACGGAGTCATTTCCTGTATTGCGTAAATCAGGGGAGATTATCGATGCAACGGAGTGCTCTAATCTGCTGGTTATTCCCTATGCCACTAGCTGGGTCTATTTGCCTTGTGATCACAGCCTTGCGTTTCATGAGTTTATGTCTCATCATCTTGTTGATAAGGATATAGATCCTATATGATAGGTTTCATTAAAAAGCTTCAAGATAGGCTGAGCCTCTTTTCCTTTCAAGAAAAGATCTTTCTACTGGCTGCTATGTGTTGTAGCTACTTAATTTCGTTCGATTATGCTGTTGTTAGGCCGGTAAGCAATTCTTTATTTCTGCAAGCCTACGGAGCAAAAGCCCTGCCTTATGCCTGGATTCTGAGTATACCGGTGAATTTTCTTGTTGTGACTTTTTATAATAAATTCATCCATAAGGTTGGCTGTTTAAAGATCTTTTTAGTCGTTGCCGGTATCATTGCAGTTGGGAACATGATTGCATCTGTATGGATCTCTGATCATAGCACGTTCCCCTTTATTTTTTATGTGTGGAAAGATATTTACATCATGCTCATGTTTCAATTGCTTTGGTCGGTGATTCATTCGAATGTACAGCTCGCTAAAGCGCAATACCTATATGGTTTTTTATTTGGAATCGGCGCCCTCGGGGGACTATCGGGCAGCTTGTTAGTTAGTGCCTACGCAGTAAAAATAGGTTCTGAGTCTGTTCTTTGTTTCACCATGCCGATTTATCTTCTGCTTACATGGAGTTATCATAAGCTTATCCGTAGTAGCACCTCTTTAGAGATACAAAGGGATCAGAACTTGAAGCAGGCCTCTTCTATGCAACAATCTCTCTCTTTAATTCGGAGCTCCAAATTATTGCGGGGTATTTTACTGATGGTGATTCTGATGCAGGTAACCTCAACGATTACGGATTTTCAGTTTAACACCTATTTAGAGAATCTGTATCCGATCAAAGATTTAAGAACTGCGTACTTTAGTAAACTGCTCGGCTTCGGTAATATCTTAACGATGAGTTTTCAATTTGTCGGTGTTTATGTACTCATTCGGTTTTTTGGTAAATTCAAGACCCATCTTATAGTCCCTCTTTTATTAGGGTGTAACTGCCTGACTTTTCTATTTTCCCCTGTGTTTAGCGTAATTTCATACTCGTTGTTAACTGTCAAATGTTTAGATTTCTCCCTTTTCAATGTGATTAAAGAGATGTTGTATATTCCGATGAAGCCAGAAGAAAAGTTTAACGCAAAAGCCTTCATCGACGTCTTTGTATACAGAGGCGCAAAAATATTTGCTTCTTTATTTGTTATGATACTGCAGGTATATTTTACCTCTTCTTTAGGTTCCTTTTTGTCATGGATTATGCTATTGCTTTGTCTTTGCTGGGTATTTATTATTATCTCGATTAAGGATAGTTATGCCGATACAGCTCAGCCTGCATGGGAGCGGATCTAAGTAAAAGAATACCCTGAGCAATCTCAAAACCTTTATGTATCTGCTATCTCCCTCTATTTTTTTTTATGTTGATAAAAAATGCATTACAAATTATCTGATAGTTATATGGTATTACTTTTTTAAAAGACCTGTTACTCTATACAGAATGAGATTCTCGGGAGAAATCAATGAAAAGATGGAAATGGATTTTATTGCTTGCCCCAATGGCAGGTTGTTGTGCAGGGGAGTCTCCTGTTGCGTACGAAAGCGAGGTTGTTTCTCGTCCTAATGTTATCCAGCGTCATGAGCAGTTGGATGGTGATGTTGCCGTAAAAAGTGAACAAGCCACAAATGATCAGCAACAGAAGACCCAAAAAAAAGATGCGCAATCCCCTCAGCAAAAAAATCCTCCTAAAAAGGACGAAAAATCTTCTCAAGAGAAAAAACAGGTTAAACCAAAAGATCTAATAACCGCATTCCAAACAGAGCAATCGTCTGGCATTAAAGGTGAAATCAATAGCAAGGCTAGAGAACATGCCGATGACAACAAGCTGGAGTCATCACAGGTGGAGATTGTAGTTGTAAGCCCAGAAAATGAGATGGAGCAGGGGGATGTAGACATTAAAATAGCACAAGTACAAGGCATAGAAGTCGATAGCTCAATTCTTGCTCAAGATGCACCTGTTCTTCAACAAGTAGAGACGGTCGCAGTAGAGGAGCAGGTCGTAAATATAGATGAAACCGTCGCTAAACTACAACCACTTGCGGTCGAGGTGGCTGGGCTTATTGAAACTCCTTCTGTATTACCAAAGATAGACTTGAACATAGAGGAAAAGATGAGCCTCAATGATTCTGTTTATGATAGTCAGGGTATGGAGAATGTCATATCGGCAACTCCTCCTGAGCCCCAGCCTTCTGCGCCTATCGCCCCTAACCCGGCTCCCTCTGTGCCAGTCCCTCCAAAACAGGAAATGCAGTCTAATACGCCCATAAAGCCTGAGCCTTCTCCCTCTGAAGAGCCAAAGCATTTATCTCAAATCCTTTCCCAAGCCTCTCCTGGCATGACCGAGGATAGTCCAACGACTGAATCTACTCCTAAAACCCCGGCCCATCCGTCGGCGAAACCTGTGACTACTCCGCCGCCGACCAATCCTCAGGGTACTTCTCCTAGCAAGCAAGATCCATCAGCCGGAAAAAGCGCTAGCCCAAAGCCTGAGTCTTCTTCCTCTGAAGAGCCAAAGCATTTATCTCAAACTCCCTCTGAAGAGCCACCAAAGCCTTTATCTCAGATCCCTTCGCAAGTCTCTCCCGGCAGGATCCAGGATAGTCCAATGACTGAATCTACTCCTAAAAGCCCAGCTCCTCCATCGGCGCAACCTGTGACTACTCCGCCGCCGACCAATCCTCAGAGTACGTCTCCTAGCAAGAAAGATCCATCAGCTGGAAAAAGCGCGAGCCCAAAGCCTAAGACAGCATCACCCAAGAGTGCTCCTCAGAGCACTTCTCCTAGCAAGCAAGATCCATCAGCTGGAAAAAGCGCTAGCCCAAAGCCTAAGACAGCATCACCCAAGAGTGCTCCTCAGAGCACTTCTCCTAGCAAGCAAGATCCATCAGCCGGAAAAAGCGCTAGCCCAAAGCCTGAGCCCGCCGGCAAAGCATCCCAGCAAAAAGCTAATGGAAAATATAATACAAGTATGCAAACAAGCTCTTCTTTTGAACAGAAGATAGATCATGTCAAAAAGAAGTCTAAAAAGTCACATGCTGGTAAACGATCTATAGATGAATAGGCGAGGGTGAGGTTTTACTGCGTCAGGGGAATGCGTGCTTCAGGTTCAAGGCCTAAACTATGCCCCTGACATCGATTATTATGAAAAACATGAAATCCAAGACCTGCAATCATCGCTGCATTGTCTAAGCTAAGTCCCATAGAGGGCCAAAATAGAGGTATATCAGGGATACTTTCCATAAGTCTCTGCCTAAGGTTCTGGTTGTTGCTGACTCCTCCTCCAAAATAAATAGCTGCGCAAGGGTAATGTTTTAATGCAAGGTGACATTTTTTAATTAAATCAGTAAATGCGGTGTATTGAAAAGAGGCTGCAATATCTGCTTTTTCTTGATCCGATAGGACTCTGGCCTTTGGTTGATCGGCATTTTGTCCATGAATCATGTAATAGACATTGGTTTTAAGTCCGCTAAAGGAGAAATCAAGGGGCCTTTCTTTTACCATGCCTGCTTTAAATTTATACTTCGCTCCATCTCCTTTTAAAGCAAGCCTCTCTATTGCTGGCCCTCCAGGGTAAGGTAGACCTAGCATGATGGCCACTTTATCAAATCCCTCACCCATAGCATCATCAACAGTCGTTCCTATGAGAGTGTACTTTCCTATGGCTTCAATGAGTACAAGAAACGTATGTCCCCCAGAGATTACCACCCCTAGCGCTGGCAGGATGGGATGTTCAGTGCCCATCATAGCAGCATAAAGATGAGCCTCTACATGATTGACCCCAACAAATGGTATGTCTAGAGCGATAGATAATCCTTTGGCGGCATTAAGCCCTATCAGTAACGACCCAATAAGACCTGGGCCTTTTGCTACGCTAATCAGATCTATATCCTCGAGCGATATGTTTGCATCAGATACAGCTTTATGAATAACTGAGCTTATAGAATTGATGTGGCTGCGTGAAGCAAGCTCTGGATACACCCCCCCAAAAGGTTGGTGTAGTGCAATTTGAGAAGCGATCACATTCGATAGGATCGTATGACCTCCCTTGACTATAGAGGCCGCCGTTTCATCACAAGTGCTTTCTATCCCTAAGACAATCATTACTCTACTACCATTTTTTTTAATGAACATATCATAAAGAATGAAAAAAAACATCTGTAATTTCTTGCTCTACTAACTCGAAATGAATGCATATTATGTGGTATTTTACAAAAACACGCCTGTTGAATCTCGAAGTGCTTGAGGAATGTTAAATTTTAAATACTCTTTTTAAACTCTTAAAACCCCTAGTTCTGGGCTCTATTTTAGCAGATTTCTGGAATAATCAGACGGATTCTTTTCCATCAACCGATGTGAAGCATTATCTAGTAGGCGTTCATTTCTCTTAATACATCAAAAAATTAAGGCTGATATAGCCAAACATGACATAGAGAGCCCTTGGCTTTGTATTGGAATAAGGGAGAAGTAGTCTAAAAAGCATATAGGCGTAATGGTCCCGGTCAGTAAAGGGGATTAGGACCAAACCGATTTTTACGATAGAAAAAGGACTCTTACGTCCACCGCGTTTTGCCTATAAGCATCCGATGCTCATCAAAGATTTCCCTGGGGTCCTAAAATCCAGGGCTTTTCGAGGCCTGTCATTTAATGCATCTTCAATAAACTTCAGATACTCAGGGCTTACTGTGTCTAAAGGCTGACCTTTGGGTAGGTACTGTCTTACCAACCCATTAGTGTTTTCATTTAGCCCCCTTTCCCGGGAGTGGTAAGCACGAGCAAAATGCATCTTTGCATCTAGACTTTCGCTGATTTGCTTATGGTTTGAAAATTCTTTGCGGTTATCAAAAGTGCTTATTTTCACCCAGTTCCTTAGCTCGCATGCAGACTTTGCTGGGGGAGAGTTTAAGGAAGTCATGATGTTGTTAGCTCGAGATTACATAGTTCAGCCAAAGATAAAAAAAGTATTCAGGATTTCTATTCCTGAGAGAGCTTTTTTCTCAGTAAGGAAAAGTAATCAAGCCTTTTTTTCATTTCTCTTTCATAACCTCTTTCGACAGGGGTATAGAATGTTTTTCTGGTCATCTGATTGGGAAAATACTCTTGTCCTGAAAATCCATGAGGGGTGTCATGGTCATAAACATATCCTTTTCCATGACCTAGATCTTGGCTCAGCTTGGTAGGTGCGTTACGTAGCATGGTAGGAGGGGGTAAGTGGCTTGTTTGTCTCGCAGAGGAGGCCGCCTCTGTATAGGCTGTATAAAGAGCATTACTTTTAGGAGAGAGAGACAGGTAGACTACCGCTTGAGCAAGCGCTAGCTCTCCCTCTGGCGAGCCTAGGCGCTCAAAACTTTCCCAGGCATTAAGAGTGACTTGCAGTGCATTGGGGTCAGCAAGACCTACGTCTTCTGAGGCCATGCGTACTATACGTCTGGCTAGAAATTTAGGGTCTTCTCCCCCTTGTAACATACGAGATAGCCAGTATAAGGCAGCGTCAGGATCAGAGCCTCGCACGGATTTGTGTAGCGCCGAGATCAGGTTATGATGGATTTCTTGTCTCCGATCGTAGATAGGTGCTTTTTTTTGTAACAGATGCTCGAGCATAGGTAAAGTAATGGGCTCTCCAGCAGGTGCTGTAAGGAGTGTCTCGACCATGTTGAGTAGATACCTCCCATCGCCGCTTGCATTCTGAATCAGAAAGGCTTGGACCTCCTCTGACAGGGAAAGGTTCGGGTGATGGCTTAAGGCTCTTACTAAAATTTTAGCTAGGTCTTGTTCTTGCAGATGGGTAAAGGTCAGGACGCGCATTCTCGATAATAAAGCGCTGTTTAACACAAAAGAGGGGTTCTCTGTGGTCGCTCCGATGAGGATAATCACCCCATTTTCTAGATAGGGCAGGAAAGTGTCTTGCTGAGCTTTATTCCACCTGTGGATTTCATCGACAAATAAAATCAGAGGCTTAGAGGCCAGGAGAGGGTGGTCTTCACGATCTTTTAACAGTTTTTTTAGATCGGCAATTCCATGCGTTGCCGGATGAAAATGAACGGCTTGTGCTGAAAATGATTTCATGTAAAGGCGGGCAATCGTGGTTTTCCCGCAGCCAGGGGGTCCCCAAAAAAGTACAGAGAGGGGACGGCCTGATTGGATCGTAAAATGGATCCATCCTGTAGAATTGAGGATCGTATCTTGCCCATAACAATCGTGAAAATTATGAGGTCGTAGTTGTTCTGCAAGAGGTTGTTGCATAGATTAAGGGTTATTTGTATTCCTTATTATCCGTTTGTTTGATCACCCAATGAGGCTTTCTCATTTGATAAAAAATCAGCGGTATACCGCTCATGATCAGCAATCCGATAAGAAGGAAGCTGACATAAAATGCCGTGCTACCTACATCGATCTGTGCCGGGGGGATAAAGACCATCAAAATAGCAAATAATGAAGCGAACATCCCCATCAGTGACAGAGACCAAATTCCTTTATGAGGAAATGGAATTTTAAAGACTCTAGGCACGTGCGGTTTAGTATACCTCAGACGTATCGCAGAAATAAACATGAAAATGTACATGATTAAATAGCTTTGAGCGCTGAGCGCGGTAAGGATCCAAAAGCTACTGCTGATAGAGGGCATAAAGAGGAATACGCAGGAAGAGAAAGAGACGATGATTGCTTGGAGAATCAACAGATTGGTCGGTGTGCCATGCTTATTAATACGTTGTAGTAAGGGAGGTAGATTTCCATGTGCCGCAGCGGCATGTAGTCCTTTTACAGGGGAGATCATCCATGCATTCACCTCCGCTATGGCTCCGAGAACCAGTAAGAGCCCGAGAGTCGGTATAAGCCACTCTAAATGAAAGTAAGAGAGAAAATATTGAAAAGCATCCATTAAACCGCCGACGAGGTTTAAGTCACTGGCTGGAATAATAATAGCAATAGATAATGCACCAAGTATTAGGAGGAAAAAGGTGATCAGTGCCGCAAGTAGAATCGCTTTTGGGTAGTTTTTTTGGGGGTTACTCACCTCATTAGCTAATGATGCTGAGACCTCTAACCCTCCAAAGGCTAAAAATAGACCCCCCATGAATACGAGGCTGCCGATACCGTGGAAGTCGGGGATGAAAGCGGAAGGGGAAAAGGTTATTTGTAGGGGGTTTCCTAAGGCGAACCAGGATATACCCAGAGAGATGATAAAAAGACCAGGAAGGATAGTGCCTGCGATGACTCCTATACTGCTAAACCAACTAGATACCTTGATGCCAAAAAAGTTAAGTCCTGTCATCCCCCAAAAGCTCACTAAAATGATGGCAAGGACATAGAGCTTATTTTCTTTAAGCTCAGGGGCAATGACATAGGCAAGTGTCGTAGCAACGAAGGAAAGGATTACAGGATACCACGATACATTATGGATCCATTGCATCCAAATGCTAAAAAACCCCCATCTGTCCCCAAGGGCTTCTCTTACCCAGACATACACCCCCCCTGATTTGGGCCAGCCGGTAGCGAGTTCCGCAGACACAAAGGCGCAGGGGATGAGAAATGTAATAGCGACTAATAAAAAGAAGAATAAGCTAGATAGGCCAAGTTCTGAAATCAAGGGAAGGCTTCGTAGGCTAAGCATGATGGATACGTTCATCATTGCCAGAATAAATACATTTAACACTCTTCTGGGTTTATTTGCGGTGGTCATAAAATCTCCTTGAGCCTGCGCTCTCTCTTTATTTAATTAAAACAGCAAAAGAAGAAAAGAGATTTTGGTATTTTTTATTTTTTTTCCTCCTACATATTACTGATTTCTAATGCCTTGTATTGTTAATTACATTTTGTGTTATTAAAATTTATTAGGTTTTTAATTTAAAAAATGTAATATTAAAAATAGAGTGATAAATACAGCTCATTGAGCTTGTTACTCATTCTGTATAAAACAATTCAAGGAGCTTTATTTTATGAAACAACAACCTAACAAACCACAGAACCCACAACAACAACCACACACTCAAAAAACACCTGCTCAACCTGGTCAAGCACCAGCAAGACCTTCTCCAGATAAAAAAACACCTCGATAAGGTATGTAATTTCTATATCCGGTAGGATTTTTTCCTAAAGGCAAGAATATCACTATTCTTGCCTTTAGTTTTTATAGAGTATCTTTGTTTTTTGCAAGCCATGCAATAATGGCATCCGATTCATACATCGCTTTCCCATTAATAAATAAACAGGGAACTTGTTTTTTACCCCCCTCTCTTTTTAAATAGTCCAAAGCCGATGCATCGGCTTGGGTATTTCTCATGGAAATAGCCAGGTCTTCTTTTTTTAGATAAGTAAGGACTTTTTTACAATAAGGGCAGCCTGGGGAGTAAAATAAAACGACGTCTTTTTTCTTAGCTCCATATTCCCATGTGCTAGCTTGCTGGGAATCTGGCATAAAGGCCAGGCTTGGTAAGGCATATACTGCGCAAAAAGCAAGAGCTGTGATCATAACATTTTTCATGGATTACCTGGGGATAGGTTATGGGTTTGTGTTTTATCGAGACTCTGTAGTTTTTTTTCAGAAAATCCTTTTGGATAATCCCTTAATTTTCTATTTTCTTCAGCGTTCAATATATAACATAGGGAGGTCTTTATATGAAAAAGTATCTCAAAAGTCTTTGTCTTAGCCTGGCTTATAGCCTCGCGCTAATGGGCCTTTCACCAATTCTAGGAGCAGAAAAAATGAAATTTACCGAGCCAAAACAAGCAATGGAATTTGATGTAAATAAAAAATACCTTGCGGTCATTAAAACGGATAAAGGGGATATTACCTGCGCCCTTTATCCAGCTAAAGCTCCCTTATCAGTCACTAATTTCATTATGTTAGCCAAGGGGGGCTTTTATAATGGACTGACATTCCATAGAGTGGTTCCCGGATTCGTGATTCAGGGCGGCGATCCTACAGGGACCGGTACCGGTGGTCCAGGGTATACCATTCCAGCGGAAATTGGTCTGCCTCATGAATCAGGGGCTCTTGCATGGGCTCGGTTGCCAGATCAAGGTAATCCTAAGAAGCGCTCGAGTGGTTCTCAGTTTTATATTACTTTAGATAAAGTGTCTTTTTTAGATGGTGAATATACAGTATTTGGTCAAACAGTTAATGGAATGAATATTGTTAATAGTATCAAACAAGGCGATAAAATTACATCAATTGAGATTAAAGAAGAGTAGAAAGTATATTTATTTTTAATTTTTTATAAAAAATAAAAATTTTTTTTATCGATTAAAAACCCTTCTAGAATAGACCCTAGAAGGGTTTTTTCATTATTTAAATCACTTAGTTTTATTTAATTTGAAAAAAAATAATTTTAAATTAAATAAACTTTTTGTATATTAATAATTATAGGCATAGAACACTTTGTAATGTAGATCTGATAGAAATGCATGAACAATTTAAAAGCCTATAAAAGAAACAAGGAAAATTATTATGGCGAAAAAAAGAACAACATCTAAAAAAGCTGTGCGTAAAACAATTGCTAAAAAAACCACTGCTAAAAAAACCACTGCTAAAAAAAGAACTGCTGCTAAAAAAACAGTTCGTAAGACTGTTCGTAGAGCATCTAAAAAAACAGCTTCTCGTAAGTAGTTATAAGCCCCTGAAAGGAGATTTATTGAGCTGCGACGCTAGTGGCGCTTGATGAGTTAAGGCAACAAGTTGTCGAGCAAGTACAGGTCTTGCTCGATTTTCCTATTCTAAGTTCTTTCCCCATTCCCTTTTTTTTGGTAGACTCTAAGCCCTTTGCAAAGGGTATTCTATTGTATGATACAATCATCCAAACGACGGATCGGAATTATTGGTGGTGGGGCGGCCGGCTTTTTTGCAGCACTGATCGCTGCTGAAATCGATAAAGAGGCTGAGGTAATTATTTTTGAAAAAACACGCCAGCCTTTAGCTAAGGTAAGAGTCTCAGGGGGAGGTAGATGCAACGTCACTCATAACTGTTTTGATCCGCAAGTCTTATCAAGCCACTACCCAAGAGGGGCGGAGTCTTTAAAGAAATTATTCTATGAATTTCAACCTCAAGATATGATTAATTGGCTTAGTGATCGGGGGGTTAGCTTAAAAGTAGAAGCGGATGGAAGAATGTTTCCTGTGTCCAATAGCTCCTCGACTATTATAGATTGTTTTGTAAAGCAAGCTCAAGTACTCGGAGTCCAGATTCGTTTAGAGAGTGAGATTCTCCGTATTGAAAAAACGGAATGGGGACTTACTGTACATACTAAAGAGGACGATCGTATAGATTGTGATGCTGTTCTACTGGCAACTGGAGGGGTGCAGCGCTCTTATCTGCTTGCTCAGGGACTCGGTCATACAATGATGCCAGCTGTTCCTTCCCTTTTTACATTCAACATAAAAGATCTGCGGATCGATGAGTTAAGTGGTGTCGCTGTAAATCATGTGAAAATTAGTATCGAAGGCAGTGGAATTCATGCAGAAGGACCCTTGTTAATTACCCATTGGGGGATGAGTGGCCCTGCTGTGTTACGCCTTTCTGCTTGGGCAGCGCGCTATCTTTCTGAAAAAGAGTATAAAGGAGTCCTCGTTATTAACTGGGTGCCGATGCTTGCAGAGCATCAGGTGCGTGAGGCACTTCTAGAAGCTAAAAGAGGATCAGCATCTAAAGCGATCTGTTTAACCCCTTTATTTGCTCTACCTAAAAACCTATGGAGAAAGGTTCTTGCCCACTGTCATATTCTGGATACCAAGCTCTTTGCTCATTTGAGTAAGGTCGATGTACATGAGCTCGTCCAAGCACTCTGTCATAGCCGATTTACAATCGATGGAAAAAGTACAAATAAGGAAGAATTTGTGACCTGTGGTGGGATTCCTTGGAAGGAAATTAATCAGAAAACAATGGAAAGTAAGTTGTGTAAAGGACTGTATTTTGCGGGAGAAGTAGTAGATACTGATGGCATTACCGGCGGATTCAACTTTCAAAATGCATGGACAACGGGATGGATTGCCGCCCATGCAATGACTCATAGGGTAGAAGTTTAGGAAAATTGACCATGAAAGAGAATCTCGGATAAAGGTCGTCGTTCAGAGGGAATCTCCATTGCTTGTAGATCTGGTGGGAGTTGATCTTTCGGAGCAGGCCTTCCAACAGCAATCATTGCCTCTACTTGATACTCGCTCGGAATATGCGCCAGCGTGGCGGCTTTTTCATAATCAAACCCCTGCAGACCATGTACGACAAGGCCTTGATGAGCTCCTTGTAATGCCAGGCTCATCCAGGACGCTCCTGCATCATAGCTATGAGTTTGTGAGGGTTTTTCATTATGTTCGAAGTTTTTTCGTGAGGCTACGATAACAAGTAATCCCGCGTTTTTACACCACTGTTTATTAAAATCAACCAGTAGATCCATGAAGTGCGACCAGCTTGCATCGGTTTTGGTTGCGTACACAAATCTCCATGGTTGCGCATTATAGGAAGAGGGAGCAAGTCTTGCTGCTTCAAATAACCCGTTGATCTCCTCTTTTGTTAGCGATTCGCCACTCATGCTCCTTGGTGACCATCTATGATGAATGAATGGAGCTACTGGGCTGGATAGTACTCTTCTTTTCTGTATTAGATCATCGAATGTGCTCATGTTATACCTTGTTATATTGTGATTTTGTGTTTTTTCATGAAGATAAATAAGAATTGCGAGGTCAGAGCTCCAAGAATTACACCAGAGAAGACGTCGCTAAGATAATGATCCAAAGCAACTACTCTACTTAAGGACAGGAAAATACCTAGTATTAATAGATGCCAGGTGTATTTAGGGAATGAGCAGGCCAGAGCGCCAACGATGGCTCCGATGACACATCCATGACCGGAGGGAAAAGAAAAATCATGCATGAAAGGGGTTGTCAGATGGAAGCCATACAGTCCTTCCGTAAACAGCTTCTTAGGCCTGTATCTAGCAAACCCGTTTTTTAGGATATGAATCAGCGTAAGTGAAAAAGGGATCGAAAAGATCAATAACTGCAGGGTAGAGGATAGTAGCGGCTTGCGAAGGATTAGGCGACTGAGAAAAAAAAGAATCGGTGTTGCGCAAACTAGAAAAAAGGGATCAAAAAGATTAGATAGGTCTATGCCAATCTTTTTGAATAAGGGGGGAAGGTTTTGTAGGTAAAGAGTAGTAGGTTGATCGAAGAAGAGATAGCTCACAAGAATAGATATAATTAAGACAATAAAGGTCTTTCCAGCATGACTTAGTAAAATAGCAGATGGGTATTTTAGAGTTGGTTTTCGACGAAATTTAATAATCATAGTATTGTCCTTTTCGCCAGAAGCATAGATTAAGAAAAGAAAACAGTCTATTGTATATTATCTCTTGTAGGATCGAAATCGTATCAAGGCGATTTAATGCCAGTGGATGGAAGATCTCTTACTCACCTCGTTGGGCCCCCTTCGATCTAGGAAATAAGAGGTATCTGTATTTTGGGTGAATCTTCTTGCCTCTCTCATACTGTTAAGGGTTTGCAAAACTATCTAGTTGACATCTCTTCTGTTTTATTTTTAATGTAATTTTACTGATATCTATGAATAAAAGAGGTTGGTATGAAGATCGCAATCATTGGGTGTGGGGTAATGGGTTCTGCTTTTGCCAGGGTATTATCGAAAAACCATACCCTATTTCTTTCCTCCCAAAATCCGCAAAAGCTTACAAGCTTTGCGCAAGAATTAGGAGCATCTGTCGGTGATAGTCTAAGTATTTGTAAGCAAGCAGATCTAATTATACTTGCTGTTAAACCAAAAGACGTGAAACAAGCCGCAGAACAGATCTCTGCCTCTTGCTTAGGTAAGCTTATTGTTAGTATGGTAGCGGGTATTACAACCTCATCTTTGCAGCTTTTAGTACCAAGTGCCAAGGTTATACGGATCATGCCTAATCTAGCTATTAGCTTTGGAAAGGGAGTTGTGGGTGTGGTAGACCCCTCTGACCCTATTTTGCAGAAAATGCTATTGGGTCTTCTTGAAAGTATGGGGCTTGTATATTTTATGCCAGAAACAAAAATGGATGCATTTACAGCGCTATGCGGATCATCGCCAGCTTTTATTTTGCTTATGATAGAAGCTATGATGGAAGGGGGAGTTGCCCTTGGGTTTACTGTAGATGATGCAAAACAGCTTGTTGTTCAGTCTTTTGCAGGAGCTATTGCTTTAATGCAGCATACCGATACACATCCAGCTACATTACAAATGCAGATTGCATCGCCTGGTGGCACAACGATTGCTGGACTTAATGAAATGGAGTTGCAAGGGGTGCGCTCAGGTTTAATTCAAACCCTATTTGCTTGCTATGATAAATCCGTTGAGCTATCGAAAAGCAAGGAGTCTCTTTAAGCGCCAGTTAAGATTTTTTCTTATATTCCTAGTGGTTTTTTTGTGATGTTAAGAATGGTTACCTTGTTATATATAGCAGATATATTAGAAATGCTATAGGAGTGTTTGATGAAGCTAAAAGTGGAAAATGATGTAATTGCGAACAATATAGCACTATTCAAGTATATTATTGCCCGATCTCTTGAGCACAATCAGGTAGTTCATCAACCTCATAGTCAAGAATACCAAGCCTTTATTCATCGGAATACCGGAGAGATTCGTTTTACCTTAATGGATCTCCAAGATAGGGCGATTTGGTGCCCTGTATCCTTTACTCTCTATCAGTTAGATAGTGACAAGAAAATGCACTGTCAGGTACGAACCGACCCGATACAGGGTGATTCCCATATTCTTTCTGCACAATCTACTCGTATGCTAGAGCAGACAGTAAAAACGATCCTGTTAATGGTTCAGATGTTGCCAGCTATTCAAAATTTCTCGCACCTCATAAAAGCTTTTACTGATGTTTTGATAGAAATAGATCCTTCCGATGGGTTTCTGCATTCCGATTTACTTCATTACGCCTCGTATAACATAGATCGTTATGAAGTAGAGAGTCTACTGTCCGAGCATCCAGTAGGGTCTTACTGCTTTAGAAAAGATCCATTTGCCACCCTCTTAGAAGAGCAGATTCAAGAGTTCCATCAGAGCCCGATTGTTTGTATCACGCTCAGTTACGTTACTATTCAAAAAGGTGTGGGGGAAATAACCTTAGTCCATACGAACAAAGGATGGCTTGCCTATAATGACGATCCCAATCTCGAGGAACCTAGATATCTAATCCTAGAAGATTTGCTGAAGAGTCTGCAATTAGGACTGGTCTGCCCTGTATTGCATCAATGAGAGGCAAGGATTGAAGAAGAAACTAACCTACTAACACCCCACACAACGAGTCCAGCACCTACTACAGCTGTAATCCTTGTAATCCACTCTTGATTAGTTCGATCTTGAGCAGAGGTCTTTTGTAGGCTGTCTGTATAATAGGTCCATTTATAATCCTTCCATACATCTGTAAGGTTGCGTTGTATGAAGCCTGGCAGGCAATCACTTGGGCAAAAGGTCCAGCCCTCTTGGTTTATGCTTCCTGAATAAGCCATGCAGTTCATCGTAAAGAGTACCCCTATAGCCAGAAACATGACAGCAGGAATAATAGGGGGGCAGGCGCATAAAGCGGCAATAGATGCCAAAGTAAATCCTATACATAATACCGTCGAAACCCTATGGAAAAATAAGGATTTTTTTGCCTGAATTTCAGTGATATTCAATAGAGCTCTTAGCTGCTCTGTATTTCCTTCCTCTATTAGGCGGGGTAGATCAGCTTTTAATCGGGCAGCACATCCAGGAGAGGCGCAGAGATCTAGTTTCTTGTGTTTCTGGGCTAAGAGCTCTGTCCTTTTTGTGTCTGCTTCATTAGGTCCTAATAGATTCAGCTGGACAGCTTCCTCGGCGTTTACTTCGATGTATTTTGATTGAAGAAGTCTAGCGGTACCTAGGGTGCATTCATTTGCTACATCTGCGAAGAGATTGTTAATGGTAGAGAGGTCTATGGATCGGTCGGCAAGGCTTGTCTCAATCTTCGTTTTTAAGCCCTCTGATATCGAATCAGAATCCTTGATCGTCGTTAGTGCCGCGATCTTAGTTTGAATATCCGTTAATGGACCTAATCCAAAATAAGCGTTGATGTGCTCTGTGGTCATCCATTTAAAAGCTTTGAGAAAGCTATCCTGCCGCTTTATCTTACTCATGGCCAGTCCTGCTTCAATTGCGCCGAATCCTGCTCCGGCTATAGTGCATGGGGTGATCATTGCAAGAGGGATCATAATGTGTCTTGCGAAGATAATCCCTGGCTTTAGTATTGCATCAAAGCTGGAAACTGTGCTAACAATCGAGGTTAGAGATGCAGCAGCAGAGAGGGGGAGAGAGCAAAAGCGAGCAATGCTTTGGACCTTCTTTTCGATGATTTCTCCGAGCCTGAACGAATTGATAAGGGAGTGGCAATTACACGCGAAGTTGTAAGGGAATAACAGAGCAGACAATATGCCAGGTAGAGGGATGTCTGGATTATCAGGGGAGATTTGATTATCTGCGAAACGGGACGTCATTTCTACCTCTAATAGCCTATGTGGGGGTGTCCAGAGGTACCCAGATAGAGAAGAAAGGATAGATTGACTCATATGGTGCCTGTTTTTTTGTCGTTAGTTAATTATAAGCTTTTATGTAATTAATTGTAAATTTGTATGATTTATTTAACACTATTATTAGGTTTTTAATGAAATGGATGATGCTAGTTTGTGTTTTGTATTCCGTAAGTATTATTTCTAATGAAAAAGAATCGCCAAAAATACCTCTTTCTATAGAATTTAAGACTAAAACATATAAAAATATTTTAGGGATGCCAGGTTTTAGTGATGATTTATTGAATATGCATTTCACTCTTTATGCAGGGTACGTACGCAATACCTGTTTACTTGAGCAGGAAATTACTGCCCTACAAAATAAAACACCTATAAACTCTCTACTTTACGGCGCTTTAAAAAGACGTTTGGGCTGGGAATTTAATGGAATGCGGCTACATGAGATGTATTTTGAGAATCTAGGAGGCATCGGGGATCCGGCCCTAGCGCCCAGTCTTCTCGTCTTAATCAAACAACAATTTGGGTCTTATGAGTCTTGGAAAAAAGATTTTATGGCTACGGGATTGATCCGTGGTATTGGCTGGGTGATTCTTTGTCGTGATAATGCTACAGGCAAGTTATTGAATATATGGATTAATGAGCATGATGTAGGACAGCTAGGCTCTTCGAGCCTTCTGCTCGTTATGGATGTATGGGAGCATGCTTATATTACGGAGTATGGTCTGGATAGAGACAAATACATTCAAGCCTTTTTTGCGAATATAGATTGGGGTGTAGTGGGTCAAAGAGAGCGTCTTAAATAGGAGGAAACGATCATAAAATCTATTCTTGATGGCGTATCTCATAGAAAGAGCCTTTAGAACACAGTAGGTGATTTTAGGTCCGGTTCAAATTCAGGTAACGGATCTCAAAGCAAATGAAGCTGAAAAAAATCAAAAAATGACATGCACTACTATGTCATGCCCTATTCCTAATCTATAGGGGGTTCCCAAAGTCTAGACGGATTCTAAAAAGCCCTTGAGGTACATCGTTCATGTAAAACCTTCTTATCCTATAGGCTTTTAGGTCATTAGTGCTTCTTATAATACATTCGGATGCTTAAGGCGAGGATCCCCACCATCGCAAGGCTTAATAAGCTCATAATTCCAGAAGGAAACACTTTAAGAGTTTGTGCAAAGCGCCAGGTGAAAAAGAAGTCTAACACAAAGGCCAGCAAAAGGGCAGACCACTGTCCCCAGTGGTTTTTCTTGATAATGGCTCCAGCCGACCCCATTAAAAGAAGGCCAAAAACAACCCCGCTGATTAAAGAGGGCAGACTCTGAGATTTATAGTGCCCGATCAGTCCTCCTGCAAAGACTAGCAGTCCATAGATAAGAACTAGTGGTCCCGTTTTTTTCATTTTTATCCCCGAAATTTTGTTGTAGGTGGCTGTTCAGGGCATGTTAGGCGATCTGTGATTTACATTCCAAGAAATTTTATTTATTGGTGATATGCCATTTTAATTGGAAATAGGTGGATCGATTCTTCATCTCTAGGTTTTGTAAAAAAAAAGAGTCTAGGGCCGTGTCTTCTAATCTTGCCACGGGATTCATAAAGTAGAAAATTGATAGAGAGTCCTCCGTCGTCCATACTGTTTGGTTCTTACGACAAATCCTAGGCACCATGGACTCTCTATCTCGTAACATTCTATCCATTTCACTCCCTTTTTTCAAAGACCACCTGGAAAAAAGCCTTTATACTCCTGCTGGGCACACTCATTTGCACAGGCAAACGAACCGTATGTTAGGCACTCCGTGCGATGGGCCTATGCGAAGGAGCGGGGGTTTCTAAGTTCCACCACCTGCTCAATAGAGCCAAATGGTCTTCCCTTCGAGCGGCAAGCATTTTATTTTTTCATCCTGCTGACCCTTCTGCGGCAGGGACTAGCCCATCGCACTTTTCATCGACGAAACTTTAGAATGCCGAAGCGGCCCAAAAATCAAAGCCAAGGGTTACTATCGCGATGCAGTTCGTTCATCAAAGTCCCAAGTTGTCAAGGCGTCCGGGCTAAAATGGCTCGTTATGGCATTGTCGGTCAGGCTGCCTTTACAAGACCATTTTTTGTTGGGCAGGTCAGATGGTGCGGCAAGTACGGAGATGGATTGGGAAAACCAAACAATTGATCCTTGTTGGGGACGGAGGGTTTGCGGCAGGGCAGGTAACTTTGGATTGCGTCCTTTATGGAGTCACTCTCGTTTCTAGGTTAAAAATGAACGCACGCCTCTTTGCCTTTCCAATAGAGAAAGTACCAAATAAAAGAGGGCGGACACCACTAAAAGCTGAGAGGTTGATAAACTTCAAGCAAATGCTGTCCTTAAGCAACCTCCCCTGGAAGACTGTGGAGATCGTTGGTTACAGTGGAGTAAAACGCCTGGTGCGGTACGTCTCCGACACGTGTATGTGGGGAGCAGATGGAAGTACTCCGATTCCCATCCGATGGGTTCTGGTCATTGACCCCACTGGGAAAATCAACCCAATGCCGCTGATGAGTACCGATCCTCGTATGTCTGATGGGACAACGACTGGGCCACGAGGAACTGCTTAAAGTGGAGGAGACGGCCTGGCACCAAAAAGGGCATGCGACCTTCTCTTACATATTGAGGGCCGTACGACTGACAATCTGGAGGGAGAACTTAATTATACGGAAGGCCAAAACGACCCCTTCCATGGGAAATATCACACCAGAAATAGAGGAATGGGCTACGGCCATAGTGAAGCAAAGGCTTCAAGCTGCGTAAGTCAGGCAGCTAAAAGCTGCAAAGTCGAGCTAATAGATGATCTCATTGGTTTTTAATGGTTTGTGAGTTTTTTTAAATTAAAAGTAAAATAATATGAAGATTTCTTACATTAATAATAATTTCTTAACGTAGTTTTGCTATTATATTGTTTTTAGGTTGAATTGAATCTTATAATAAAAATTGAATAGTTGAGGTTTTTCATGACAGTTAACCACGAATGCTTAGCACTCTCGGTATATAATCAATCCCCCCCCCATATGCAGTTAGAGGCTTTGTTACTTCCTGATGAAAGGGTTAAGCAACTAGTCGAAGGAGCTTTCTCGATTATTAGTCAGGGTGTAGAACGTCTAGATCTTGGTTTACAAGAGTTAGATGTAACCAGTGCTAAAGTGTTTTCTGTAGTTGAAGAAGATCAAAGGGTTTTTTCCGCTGCAGATCTTGAGAAATTAGAGAATGGGTTTTTATCGACCCTAGTAAAGGATCTGGGGATCACCTCGATAGAGGATTTAGTGAATGAAATCATGCAGGCAAGATCTCCTGTGCCAGATGCTCCAATAGGACTCGCGTCTGATGATGTGATGATCTGCAGCTTGTCATATCCCCCTGGTGATCCATACGGCTCTTTAGTAAAGCAATTGCTAACAGAAATACTTCTATCGATTAAGGAGGATAGGCCTATTGCATTTAACCGTGATGATTTGAGAGAGATTCATCTGGTTTTCCAGCTTTTGGATTATTTGGGTCTTGATCAATTGCAAGATAGGCAATTAGAGCCCGTTCAAGAAAAATTCCCTCAGCTTGCTCCATGGGAGTTCCCCTCTACGATGCATTTTCTGACTTATCAAGAATTCGATTACCGCTATTTTTTCTCCAAAGAAGAAAGAAATTTAATGGAGAAGGACCCGAAGTCGATATCTCTCAGCGATAAATTGCCGGGTTTAAAGCATGTTAAGCTGACCGGAGAGATCTCTAATAGGGTCCTTGCTGCTTTACCTAATCATTTGCTCAGCTTAGATTGTAAGGGTTGTACGGGACTTGGAGGGATGGCTCTGAGCGAAGATCTCGCTTTACTAGCAGTATCTCAAGACGGCTTACTATTGTCGCAGTTGTCTTTAGGATTAAAAGGTAATAAAGCGGTGGCTCTTCGAGCGATGGCTCAAAATGGCCTGGCTCTTCAGTATGTAGCCTACGAATTACGAGCTGATAAAGATGTAGTTATAACTGCTATGGCTACAGATGGAATGAGTTTACATCTTGCATCGGCAGGATTACAAGCTGATAAAGACGTAGTTCTAGCAGCTGTGGCTCAAAATAGATCGGCACTCCAATTTGCCTCCGCAGTATTGCAGGGTGATCCAGAGATTCTCTTGCTTGCCGCTGTTCCGGCGAGCTAGATCTGCCGCCTTAAAATGGCCCATTGAAGGAGCAACTCTTGCTCCTTCAATGGGCCATTTACTTAACTTAGTTTAGGTATAAAACTGTCTAGACAATGGGGAGGACCTCGATAGGATGACACTCGCTATTCAGTGATGCTATCTAGTAGATGTGGTTTTTTCATAAGTAGCTCAATAAATTCTAAACAATAGATGTAAATGATTACTTAATAGTGGTTTATGTAATTTTTTCATCTGCTCTTATACAACTATTTATTTTTTTTCAATTAAACGGAGTTAGAATGATTTTATTTGTCCATTTAATTAAAATGGGTCCCATGCCATTATATATATAATAAAATACAGGTGGATTTTGGAAGATAGTCGTTTACCTTTCTATCATACGCAGTTGCTCGGAGATTCAGAGGTTCGGATTGCTGTTGATTACCTGAAGAAAGGGCACGTAGTCGCTTTCCCCACGGAAACGGTCTATGGTCTCGGAGCTCCTATTTTTGCAGAGGCCAGTATTGCCAAAATCTTTCAGGTTAAAGGCAGGCCTTCCGATAATCCTTTAATTGCCCATATTAGCCAAGTCGATCAGGTCCAGCAAATTGCAGTTGATATCCCAGATGATTTTTACTTACTCGCCCAAGAGTTTTTTCCAGGTCCTTTAACCGTTGTTCTACGTAAGCATCAGAATGTACCTTTGATTGCATCCGCTGGCCTCTCAAGTATTGGTGTACGAATGCCCAATCATCCTCTGGCTTTGCAGTTGATACAAGAGCTAGGGCAACCGATTGTGGCTCCGTCGGCAAACCTTTCTGGCAAGCCAAGCGCCACCACATACCAACATGTTTTGGATGATTTTAAGGGAAAAATCGCTGCAGTTCTTTGTAGCCTGCCCTGCTTGATTGGTCTAGAATCTACAGTCCTCAGTCTTATAGGTGATCATCCTGTGATATTAAGACCTGGGCAGATCACTCTAGAGCAAATTAAATCTGTGTTAAAGAAGGAAGTTAGTGTAGTCCAGGGTTGTTCGATAGGTCAGGGTCCTATTTTATCCCCGGGGATGAAATATCGGCATTATGCCCCGAAAGCCCCTGTTAAGCTGTTTTTTTTAAGGGAAGATCTTGATAGGTATTTGACAATACAGCCGATGATCAAGCGTTTGCTTCTGCTGAATGAGAGAGTGGAGATTTCTTCTTATATAAACATAATGCCTTTAACAGCAAATCTGCTCTACGCTGCATTGCGGACGGCCGATGATAACGCTGTGTGCGAGGTTCTTGCTTTATGCGATCCTACAGTCCAAGCTGATTGCAGTCTCATGAATAGGCTAGCAAAAGCGTCTCAAGGTTAGTTGGGTGTTTCATAAGGGATACTTTGAATCGATGGATTGCAGTCTATACTGCATAATTCGATAGTATAGGAATGTGCGATGGAGGACCCTTCAAGATTCACTAGTGGAATATAAGTCGATGCAAGCGATGAGAGTCTGATCCCTATGTTGTTTTTTTGTAAAAAAAAAGCCTTTTGCCAAAAGCCCCATACCACTTTATTCCATATGGATTTAGAATCCGCATCTAGAGCAAAAAAGTGATGAGGCAGGTCTGCTTTTCTCTCTGCTATGAGGTAGTCGGACGAAATAGTGTCTGCCTGCCATAGGTAAGGAAAGCCCATCCAGTGCATCCATTTAGGAAAACTCATTAACTTCAATCGTATCGAAGCTAGATCCCCGTACAGATAGCCGTCAAAAACCAAAACCCCTTGTCTATTCTCAATAATCACCCGATGAGCGGTAATAGACTGTGTTTGGAGGACTCCATTAGGGGTTTTCCATGTGACTATTTCTTGTTTTTCCTCTTTCGTTGTATGCAACTGTAAAATAGGATCGGATGTATATAAATAAGGAAGTTTTAGGCAAGATAAATACAGCATGCTAAGCAGAAAAAAAACGACACTAAGAAAGACCCTAATAGGTGATGGTTTAAAGGAGTTTTTCTTTAACCGGTAGAGATCATACCCAATAGATAAAATCAGAAAAGATACAAGCCATAGAAAATGCTCTAGGCTAAATGAGGCAATTGCTTGCGGGGCGGCAATCCAGGCTACTGCAGAAAAGCAGAGGATAATCAGTAGAGAAAAAAAGGAACACTTTCTATAGGAAACGATCAGACATTGTCTCACCGCTAAGAAGGCGCTTATTGTGCCAAAAAATAAACTGAGCATTGGTTATTGTTTAATCCATTTGTACTAGCTTCAGCCCGATAATTCCTATGACAATCAACATGATAGAGACTAGTCGTATGATATGATAGGAGTCTCCGAAAAAAATAATCCCACATACTACTGTGCCTGCAGCGCCGATTCCAGCCCAAACTGCATAAGCTGTGCCAAGCGGAATGCTTTTCATAGACTGAGAGACACAAAAGAAGCTGAGTACAATGAAGATGACTGTGATGATACTTGGAATAATTTTGCTAAAGCCTTGACTGAACTTGAGAGAAATCGTAAAACAGATCTCAAAGAAGCCTGCAAGCAGTAAGAACATCCACGCAATTGACATAATGAAACAACCTATTGAATGCATCCTATATTTTTATAAGATGCTCTCTTTTTACTTATATTACAGAAGTTATGTAAAAAAAGAAAGAGATCTTCTCCCAGTGAAGGGATGAATTGGGGTGATTCTTGGACTCTGCAATTACCAGGACACTTGCAAAGTCACTTCATAAACCCCTGATAAGAGCTAAAGTCCCCTTAGGCCTGCTTACTAGCTTGGCACTCCATTTTGGTATGCTTTCTTCCTTTTTCACCTTATTGTAATCGGTAAGCGAGCCCAGTTTTAGGCCCGTCCAGATAATACGCAGAGATAGGGGAGGTTGGATCTTTAGGAGGAACAAAATAAGGTCATCTCCATTAGCAATATTGGTGTAGTATTCAAGGTCTTCCTCTGAATCTGTTTGGAAAATAGGAGTTTGGGATCCTGATTTGTTGGCAGTGAATGTTTTACCATGAATTGTGACTGATGGATCAAATGGAATAGGGAAAATGCGCTGATTACCAACCAAGGGCGCAATGTAAGCCACGCAACGGTAGCTGAAGAACTCCATTTGCAGCAATACAGTCTTAAGGGTAATTGTAAGACGCAGGGGGGATCGTCGCATCCGGATCGTAACGCGCATTTTGTGCATATTCACGAAACATACACCGCATTTCAGAAACGGGGAGATCCTTTCTTTTACCATTAAATTTGGATCTCCTGGATTTATCCAGCTTTCCCTAACTTCAAGACTCTTGGTGCTGTTTTTGTGAACCACTCGATTTGGGTGGTGAGCTTTCCTATCTATTGTTGCAAGGTAAGCGGTAAGCGAGCCCATCTTTTAAGCAATTCCATTCTTTAGCTAAAATGATCCCTTCTTAAATAAGGCAAGGAAGGGGATCAATGATTAGTAAGGTGGAGTGGCAAAAAAGAATAGAAGATTACAAGCTGAGAGGACTTTCTACAAGAGCCTGGTGTGAGATCCAGAACATTCCCGATTCCACATTTCGATATCATCTAAGTACACTAAAAAATCAGAATCAGAAAAAATTTATCGAATTAAAGCCTACCTCCCAAGGGATAAAGCTAAGCTGGAAAAATATCACACTCGAGTTAGATCCTGACTTTG
>CAMDPQ010000003.1 GCA_945905275.1 Chlamydia trachomatis | reverse complement strand
GACGTTGCTTGCCCCAACAGTGGCAGCCTGTGCAGGGGCAGTTGCTACCATCGGAGGCGGGGTTTCTTTATTCTTTCAGAGTCGGGGGATTAGTGTAGGTAGTGATGATTCTCGAACAGGGCATAAGCCTTGTGATGAACAATGTCTATTTAAATCTCAAACTTTTCAAATGACAATATCGACAGGTAATTCTTCTGTAGGATGTGTATATACAGGCAATAAGGGGGTGGATATCTGCCTCGATAAGAAACTACATGGAAGCCAAGTTAGTGCATTGTATATAGCGACAATCCCCTGTTCTCGTATAGAGGTAGTGATGAAGGTGGGCATACCTGACAACGACAAGTTATTGACAAACGAATATAACATATTAAAGAAGATTCGAGAATCCCCATATATCGTACGTTTGAGGAGTGAGCTCTCTACACTTAATGGGTTCAGCGGCGACCCTGAGGCTGAGGTTGTATGTTTTGCTATCGAGAAGTGTGAAAGAGCTTTAGATCTTACTCGAGTCAAAGATCCTGGTAGCCCTTCTCATGATTTACAGATGTCGGGTTTGTCATCAGTGAAGGATGTGGAAACAGTGGCTACCGCCCTTCTTCATGCTCTAGCAGTATTACACACATCGGGGATTGTTCATCGTGATATCAAGCCTGAGAATATTTTACAAAGGTCTGATGGAAGTTGGGTGTTAGCTGATTTCGGATCTGCTTGTGCAGAGGGTACTAACCTTGAAAAAGATGCGATCTTACATGGAATGACTGAGAAATATATAGCGCCCGAATTCTTGAGTAAGGATCCGAGTGCACCTGTACCAATGGGTCGTGAAGTAGATGCTTGGGCTCTCGGGAGAACGATATATGAGTGTTTTACGGCGGTGCCGGGGAGTTCTTTGCCGAAAATAGAGGAACTCAAAAGCTCAGATGAATGCAGGGCGTGGGTAGCATCGATTGGTCGAGTGAATAAAAATAGTTACCCTGATCGAATGCGTTATAATTTTACAACAGAAGAGCTGGAATTGGAGTCAGACTATGATCACTTCACTGAATCACCGGCATGGAAAGTTATGCTTGATTTGTTAACAATAGATTCAAAGGAGCGGGCTGATAAGCTGACAGAGGCGTTGGGGGCATTCCAGAGGACATCACCCCAAAACCATGAGAGTCGTATCTCAGTCTGGTTCTGGGGTGCATATAGATTATTATCGATGATTTAGGCTAGTTTGTCTGCGAGGTATTCTAGGAGTTTAGAGGACGCTATTCGCACCTGCTGCATAGAATCTCTATCTCGTACTGTCACAGTATCATTTTCTAACGTATCAAAGTCTATCGTAATACACACAGGGGTTCCTAGCTCATCCTGCCGGCGATACCTCTTTCCTATAGCCCCCGATTCATCGTATTCACAGGCCCAGAACTTCTGAAGCAGAGCAAAGATCTGTTGGGCTTTCTCTGTAAGAGGTTCTTTTTTCATGAGAGGGAAAATCGCTGCCTTCACAGGAGCTATTCGTGGAGATAGATGTAGAACCGTTCTTGTCTCTCCATTTTCTAATGTCTCTTCTTCGTACGCATCGCAGAGAATCGCTAGGAGGGTTCTTTCTACGCCAAAGGTAGGTTCTATCACGTGGGGTACGAATTTTTCTCTGGTTTCAGGATCGGTATATTCAATCGTATGACCAGAATATTCGGCATGGCGAGTAAGGTCGAAATTTGTACGATAAGCAAGTCCATACAGCTCGCTTCTTCCAAAAGGAAAGTCGTATACGAGATCAACTGTCCGTTTAGAATAGTGAGATAGTTGATCTTTTGGGTGCTCTTTTTCATGCACACGCTCTGGCTTTAAGCCGATTAACGTGCAGAAGGAGTGCATATCTTTAAGCCACGTCTCAAAGGTAGTTTCCCATTGGCTTTCCTTAATGAAATATTCAATTTCCATTTGTTCAAATTCAATCACTCTAAAAATAAAATTACCTGGCGTGATTTCATTGCGAAAAGCCTTTCCGATCTGCGCTATGCCAAAAGGGATGCGGACACGCATGGTATCTATCACATTTTTAAAGTCTAAAAAAATAGCTTGGGCTGTTTCCGGTCTTAGGTAGGCGATATCCCCATCTGCACTTGTTTTACTCATTTGGGTATGAAACATGAGGTTAAAATGTCGCGCTGGTGTAAAGTCGATAGCTCCACATTTAGGGCATTTAATTTTATTGTGAACAACCTCATCCGTCATCTGTTGTAGTGTCATTCCGTCAGCGTCTTTACCCATAGCGTTTTCGATAAGATGATCGCAGCGGAACCTACTTTTACACGCTTTGCAGTCGATTAAAGCATCATTAAATCCTTCCACATGTCCGGAAGCTGCCCAGGTTTTTGGATGCAATAAAATCGGCCCATCCAGGCCGACTATATCTCTTCTTTGATGAACAAAGGTTTTCCACCAGAGGTCTTTAATGTTTTTTTTGAGTTCAACTCCATAAGGGCCAAAAGAATAGGTGTTTGCGAATCCGCCATAGATTTCAGAGCCAGGATAAATAAAGCCTCTTCTTTTACACAGCGATACAATAGGCTTCAGGGTATCTTGAATGGATGCTTGTTTTGAGGTCTTATCACTACTCATCGGATGAACTCTCCTAATTCTTTATTCTAAGCATCTATTATGCATCCCACTGGATTAATTATGAAGTTTTAAGAAGAGCCTGTGTACCAAGGGAACTATTTACTTTTGCTTAAGCTGTTTGAGCTGCTGGGATGTGCATTGTGCGAGCTCGTAGAAGATCTCTAAGGCAGATCGATCAGAGACTTGGGAAAAACTCTCTCCTGCAAATAAAGGGAGGAAGTCGATGTTTGATAGCTGTTGGCATTTATCACGCAGGTCCTGCATCAGGATGTATTGGTAGGGGAAGTCTGTTCTCGGTAGCTTTTCTAGCTGATCTAGGAAATGGGTGTAAATCACTCGGGCTGGTCTTCCCGAGTAGGCTGAGGTGATTACAGTCGGTCGGGAGGAGAATTTTTTTAAAGCTTTTTTATAGCAGGCAGGGATTGTACTTTCTGCGCAGGCAGCAAACGCGGTACCTAGTTGTATTCCTTCTGCTCCTAAAAACAAGGCAGCTATAATCTGCGCGGCTGAGGTAATCCCCCCAGAGGCGATCAAGGGTAATCTGGTTATTGCTTTAGCTAGAGGAATAAAGGTAAGCAGGCTAAGAAGGCTGTCTGTCACAGAACCTATAAAAGTGGCTCGATGACCTCCAGCTTCCTCTCCCTGTAAGACGATTGCATCGACCCCTATCTGTTCTAGCGCTTTGATCTCCGCTAGATTGGTCGCTGTTCCGATTACAAAGGTCTTATTATCTTTTAGCGCTTTCATTTGGTCTTGCGTCAGCAGGCCGCATGAAAAACTAAATACGGGGACTCTTTCATCTAAAATAACTTGGAACTGCTCTTCAAAAGTACAAGGCATGGCAGGAAGGGCGCTTAGTTCTGGGATGCCTAGTTTTTTTCTGTAGGGATTTAGGGCTATCTGCGCTTCAAGAGCCCTATCCATATGTATCGCGTTGTGGATACAATATAGATGCACGTTAAATCGTTTCCTCGTTTTCATTCTAACCAAGTCTATCGCTTTACGGATCTCTTCTATAGACATATACGATGCCTCTAGAAGGCCAAGGCCACCTGCATAACAAACCGAAGTTATCAGGTCGGGGGAAAATCTTCCAGTTAACGGGCCTTGTAGTAAGGGGAAATCTAGATGCAGCAGTTTAGTAAGGGCGTTTCTTGGCCATAAATCTGACATAGAGTATCCTTAGACTGTAAAATAGGAAAGGTAGCCTACAAAAGTTTTCTCTGGCAATCAAATTTGATAGAGATTAAAAAAAGATACATAAGATGAAAATTTACTGAAAAAGAGGAAGCATGACAACATTTTCTCAGCTGAAATCGGTGCAAAAATTAAAGGATCTTGCTAAAGCTCCTTTCGATCTAACTGTGCCCGATGCTCTTTCTCCCAAGAGAATCGATGCGATGATTAAAGATTCATACGGGCTGAAAATGTTTTATGCCACCGAGAGGGTCTCTGATGATGTTCTACTTGCTCTTGATGAGCTTGCTAGTGAATGTGGCGTCATTGAAAAAATGACGGATATGCAATCTGGTAAAGTGATTAATCGAGTCGAGGGGGTGGAGAGTGAGAATCGCGCTGTGCTTCATACCGCGATGAGAGATTTTTTTGATCATACACAAACCTCGAATGAAGCCCGTCTTGCTGCAGAACTTGCTTATAAAGAGCTGGAAAAGCTTACGCAGTTTCTTAAGGATATTGAAGGATCTAACCAGTATACCGATATTGTTCAAGTAGGCATTGGAGGATCGGATTTAGGTCCAAGAGCTATTTATCTTGGATTAAAAGCGTATCAAAAACCGGGAAGACGAGCTCATTTTTTTTCTAATGTAGATCCTGACGATGGTGTGGATGTTATGAGTCATCTGGATCTATCCAAAACCTTGTTTGTGATTGTATCTAAGTCAGGCGTTACTCTTGAAACATGTACTAATGAAGCTCTCGTTAGAGATCGCCTGCGGAAAGCAGGTCTTGACCCTAAGAATCATTTGATTGCTGTCACAGGTAAAGGTAGTCCGATGGATGACGCCGAGCGCTATATAGCGTCGTTTTATATCTGGGATTATATTGGTGGTAGATATTCGGTAACTTCCATGGTAGGTGGGGTTGTATTAGCTTTTACCCTAGGCATGGACCGGTTTATCGATTTTCTGCGAGGAGCCAGCGTCATCGATAAATCGGTTCTTAAAAAAGAGAATAACCTACCTCTGATCTCGGCTCTATTATCTGTCTGGAATCGAAACTTCCTTCATCTACCAACGCAAGCGATCATTCCTTACTCTCAAGCTTTATCTCGTTTTCCTGCTCATTTGCAGCAGTTAAATATGGAATCAAATGGCAAGAGAATCGATCGTCATGGAAAAGCGGTGGCTTTCGATACCGGTGCTATCTACTGGGGAGAAGCAGGTACCAATGGGCAGCATTCTTTCTTTCAGCTCATACACCAAGGTACGACTGTGATTCCTGTCGAGTTTTTAGGATTTGCCAATAGTCAATATAAACAAGATCTTATGTTTCAAGATACAACCTGCCAAGAAAAACTTCTTGCCAATCTATTTGCGCAATCAGTTGCGCTTGCTACAGGCCAAAATAGCCCTAATCCGAACAAGGTTTTTTCAGGCAATCGACCCACGCGCATTCTTTTTGCGGAGAAGCTCGATCCGTATACGTTAGGTCAGCTTTTATCTTATTATGAGCATGCAGCCGCATTTCAGGGTTTTTTATGGGATATTAATTCTTTCGATCAAGAGGGGGTTCAGCTCGGCAAGGTATTGGCTATGCAGTTTATTGATCTTTTTACACAAAAGAATAAAGGTGAGGAAAGGGATGATAAATCCTTCCCTATAGGTTCTGCTTACTTGCGTCATATTGCTCTATATCGCCGCTGAGCTATAGGGAAGGGGATCTTAACGTAATTTCCCTGACCATCCAAGTTTTGTGCGTAGGGTTGAAAAATAATCTCTTCTAAATAGGCTAACTAACTTGAAGGTTTTCGTTGACCTTACGATTTTAAAAACTTCACCGGTATTTAGCTCGAAGCTTTCTAGGCCATCGGCTCTAATCTCAATCGGCGCGTATTCGCTGGAGTATTGAATTTGTATTTCTTGGTTAGGCATTAATACAATCGGACGATTCGAGATGGTATGAGGGCTAATAGGTGTAATAACAATCGCTTGTAGGTCGGGGCTAAGGATCGGGCCTCCAGCTGCTAGAGAATAGGCTGTAGAGCCGTTAGGTGTAGAAATAATAATGCCGTCCGCTTCAAATGTATTGAGATAAGAGCCGTCGACGTGAATAGCGATCTCTACCAAAGTGGGATTCCTTCCTCTGTGCACAACGATCTCATTGATCGCAAAGCAGCTACCTCCATTCGGGCACTCTCCTTGAATCATTAATCGTTCATGGATTTTATAAGCGCCATGTAAAAGATCCTGCAAACTGGGATAGATATCTGTTAATGGAACATCTGCCATGAAACCCAGGTGACCCAGATTGATGCCAAGGATTGGAGCATTGAGGTGTACATGCGTATGAGCAAGCCCAAGAATCGTGCCATCGCCACCCATCGAGATGATAAAATCGATTTTTTTATCTAGAAATTGAGAGAGAGGCTGGGCTCCAAACAAAGTGGCATTTTCATCGTCTGTAACAACAGTTGTCCCATGTTCTTTTAAAAAACTCGCAACACCAAGTGCAAAGGTGTGGGAATGCTCTTTTGAGGCATTGGCAAATAAGGCAATGATCATGTGGCAAGATCCGCTGTTTCTAGTTGTTTTTCTAAGTTAAAAAGATCGATCGCACGTAAAGCGATTGATTCAGGATCGAGTCCAATTTCCCGAAGAAGTTCTTTATTACTTCCTTGCTCTAGGAATAGATCGGGTATACCGAAATTGGCAATAGTTAAATGGCTAAATCCATTATTAATAATAAAGGAATTGATGATCGATCCAAGACCAACACTTACTGCATGTTCTTCAATGGTCATTACATAGGCATGGGAAGAGAAGATTCTGCAGAGTAATTCGGTATCCAAAGGTTTAATAAATACCGGATCGATGATTGTGGCTCTAATGCCATATCCTTCGAGTATTTTTGCAACAGCAAAGGCTGTTTGATACATATGACCGAGAGACAAGATGACAATTTGAGATCCTTCTTGGAGAATGTCGGCTGATCCCATCTCCCGTTTTGTAATCGGGCAGGCAGGCTGGGTTGTTGCAAGATTCGGATATCGTAGAGCTGTCGGACGCTGCCACGCAAAAGCGCTTTCCATCAGCTCAATAAGGACTTGCCCGTCTCTTGGTTGGCAGATGACCATATTAGGCATCGCATTTAAAAATCCAATATCATAGATGCCATGGTGGGTTGATCCATCCGGGCCAGAGATTCCAGCACGATCTATAGCAAATAGAACAGGAAGCTCTTGTAAACAGACATCATGAAACAGGTTGTCGAGTGCGCGCTGAAGGAAGGTGGCATAAATAGAGCATACGACTTTCATTTTTTTGTTTTTTGCGATTCCTCCGCCAAAAGAAATACTGTGTCCTTCCGCAATACCTACATCTAAGCAGCGGGTGGGGTGTTTTTCCATGAGAGCCTCTAAACAAGAACCAGCCGGCATAGCGGGGGTGATTGCGACTATAAAAGGGTCTTCATTGGCCATTTTAAGAATCTGCTTTCCAAAAAGTTGTGGAAAGGTAGGGAGGATGCTCGCTGGTGTATGAAACTTGCCGGTGACCTTGTCAAACGGTTTGCAGCCATGGTAACAGATCGGGTCGTTAATGGCTGTATCCATTCCTTTGCCTTTTACCGTAAGGACGTGTAGAAGAACAGGGCGTGGGCTCTGTTTTAAGGCTTGTAGAACAGAAATCAGTTCTTCTATATTGTGTCCATCGATCGGTCCCACATAGGAAAGACCGAATTGCTCAAAAAACGGGGCTGTGCTCACAAGGTTTTTGAGCGATTCGGTAATTTTGTGACCTTGTTTTGCTAAAAATGTGCCGAGATTGGGTATTTTGGATAGGAAGAGCTCTATTTCATTGTAGATTTTATTTGAGGTAGGACTGCTTAGAAAACGACTTAAAATATTAGATATAGCCCCTACATTCTTGGAGATAGACATATTATTATCGTTGAGAATCACAATGAATTTTTTAAGGTCTTTTGGGATGTTATTTAAAGCTTCGAGCGTTAGGCCGCAGGTAAGTGATGCATCTCCTAAAATGGGTAGCACATACTCTTCTTGCTGGGTTAGATCCCTTGCTTTTGCCACTCCTAAAGCCAGAGACAGGGCAGTGCCTGCATGTCCTGCAAAAAAATGATCGTGGGGTGATTCTTTGGGATTGGAAAATCCACACAGGCCTTTAAACTGACGGATTTGGTTAAATGTATGTTGCCGGCCGGTAAGTAGTTTATGTGGATAGCTCTGGTGGCTTACATCGAAAATGAGTTTATCTTCGGGAGCATTGAATACTTTGTGTATCGCAATCGTTAGCTCGACAATGCCTAAATTAGAAGCTAGGTGTCCTCCAGTCACAGCGAGGGTATCGATGATCTTATGCCGTATTTCAGAAGCCAGCACCGTCAGCTCTTCTACCTCTAAAGATTTTAGATCGGTAACAGAGGTGATTTGACTCAGGAGGCTATTCATCTGCCTATATCCCGGTTTTTTAACGTTGAGTATGTAGTCGGAGTAAACTCTTGCGTTTGGACCTCTCCCGATGGGAGTACAGCAATCTCCCCTTCTCGGTTTTTGACAAGCGTTTCGATTTTTTTCTCTGCTTGGGATAGCTTGGCATTGCAATAGATAATTAAACGATCTGCCTCTTCATAGAAATGGAGGGAGTCTTCAAGAGAGAGTTTCCCAGAATTCATTTTTTCTAAAATTTCTTCGAGACGAGAGTAGGCCCCTTCAAATGTGATCATATGGTCTTGTGTCATGTGTTGTTTTCTACCTTTACTTGGAGTTCTCCGTCTTGTAAGAGGACGTGGAGTCTTTGATTGTTTACTACGTCTTGGGCTTTAAGAATAACTGAATCTTTTTTTTCGGAAAAGAGAATGCAGTACCCCTTGGTTAAAAGATTTTTAGGGTTTACAGCAGAGAGGTGGGAGACAAGCCTTTGGTAGCCTTCTTTTGTGGTGTGGAGATCGCTTTTTATTTTTTGATCTAGACGGTGTTGTAAGGTTTTTTTTTCTACTAAGCTCTGTTTTTTTTGCATCTGCAAAAGGAAGGCAGTTTTTATATTTTTGCTGTAATTGCTAAATTTTTCTTGAAACATGAGAATCTGGCTTTCTGGATTCAGGGCGGAGGCTTGTTTTTTTTTGGAAAGGAGCTTCAGTGTGTTATGAGAAAGAAAGTTTTTCATCGTAAGATCGATTCTTTGGCTTTTTTCATCCATATCTTGCCACCTAGATGATAACAGGTGGTGGGCAGAGGTGATGTGGGGGTGTTTTCCTACATGACTAAGCTGTTTTCGATGATTTTGCAGTCGCACTTGCATCGTGCGTTGGAGTTGGGAATGTGTTCTGTCTAAAAAAATTAGTTGTTGAGTTTGTTCGGCGGTGCAGATCTCGGCAGCTGCAGAGGGTGTAGGCGCTCTGATATCCGCTGCAAAGTCGGATAGGGATATATCAGTTTCATGTCCGACTGCCGATATGATAGGTATGGTTGATGAAGCAATGGCTCGGATGACCACCTCTTCATTAAACGCCCATAGATCTTCGAGACTGCCTCCGCCCCTGCCTACAATGAGTACGTCACAGACGTTGTGCTTATTGCATTGTTCTATAGCTTTTGCAATTTCTTGTGCCGCTCCCTCACCTTGAACCCTAACTGGATTCAGGATAAGCTGAAATCCTTTCGATCGTCGTTCTAAGACGTGAAGAATATCTTGAATCACAGCCCCCGTCGGGCTGGTGATCACCCCAATAGTTTTAGGGAATCGGGGTAGTTTTTTTTTGCGACTTTCCGCAAAAAGACCTTCTGCTTGCAACTTTTCCTTGAGAAGATGGAGTTGCATCAGTAGTGTGCCGATCCCTACGTATTCGATGGTTTTAACAATTAGTTGATAATTGCCTCTTGGCGCATAGACCGAAATTTCACCCTGCAAGACAACTTGATCTCCTTCTTTAGGAGGTCTGCTCAGGGATTTAGTTTGTCCTTTAAAAAGAACGCAAGAGATTTGGGCGCCCGCATCTTTTAAAGTGAAGTAATAGTGGCCGGATGTCTGTAGTTTACTATTGCTGATTTCCCCCTGCACGTAGATGAAAGAAAAACGATTTTCCAGTTGTTGTTTAATTTGAGATGTTAACTCGGTTACAGAGAGGGCTTTCATAAAAAAAATAGGGGGTATTTTAACGGTTTTTCGTTAAGAATTAATTGCATGTTTAGGATCCTATCAAAAGATCTGATTAAACGTAATGCGTTTTTTCCTCTCTTATTATAAGAAAAAGTATTTATCTATTTTTACAGAAAAATAGGTGTAAATCCCCTTGATTTGCAAGAGGTGTATTTAGTATGATATAAACACTATATTTTAGGAGTACCTTATTAAGGAGTTTTATCCATGCGCAAGCCTATCATCGCAGGGAACTGGAAGATGTATAAAAGTCCAGAAGACACTCGATTGTTTTTTCAAGAGTTTATGGCACAGAAGCTGCCTGCTGAAGTGCGTATTTTATTCGCTGTGCCTTTTATCGATATCCTAGGTGCTTTGGATGTGACTCGGGGTTCTGGTATTGAAATTGGGGCGCAGACACTGTCCGAGTATGATTGTGGGGCTTATACGGGGGAGATCGCAGCGTCGATGTTACAAGAGGTGGGGGTTTCTTTTGCTCTTATTGGTCATTCAGAGCGCAGAACCCTCTTTCACGAAACCGACCAGATGATCCATAATAAGATGAAAAAAGCTTTACAATCTGGCATTATCCCTATACTGTGTTTTGGAGAAACATCTAGTGAAAGACGGGAAGGGAAGACCAGCGAAGTGTTAGAAAGGCAGATATATGAAGCGTTACAGGGTATAGGACCATCCGATTTGTCTAAGGTTATTTTAGCGTATGAGCCGATATGGGCTATCGGAACGGGACTGACCGCCTCACCCCAGGTTGCCCAGGAAACACACCAAGCTTGCAGGGAATTTCTGAGAAAGACCTGGGGACACTCTTTTGCGGATAACGTCTGTATTCTCTATGGAGGTTCTGTTAAATCTGATAATATTGCAGGCTTAATGAGCCAAAGTGATATCGATGGAGCTCTTGTAGGGGGAGCTTCTTTAAAATCCACGGAATTTTCTCAAATCGTTAATTTTTAATTCATATAGGTTTAGTGAATGAGTTTTCTATTTTACCTGACGATATTTATGTTTTTAGGTCTATGCGGCCTAGTATGTCTCTTGGTCCTTATCCAAGAAAGTAAGAGTCTAGGTCTTGGCGCATCCTTTGGCGGAGACCCTGGTGACTCGTTATTTGGAACCTCTACAGCGGATGTGCTCAAGAAGTTTACCGCTTGGATGGCAGCTGCTTTTATCGTGTCTTGCGTTCTTCTTTCGATTTGGTCGGAGTCGTTAGCGACTCAAGCGATGCCAGTTCCTTATTCGATTGAAGAGCTCGATCAAGGTTCAGCTTCATGAAGCTGCCCATACTATACTACGGCCATCCTGGTTTACGGCAGCTTTGTCTTCCTGTGACCGAGATTACCGATGAGATTAAAACTCTTGTAGCAGATATGATAGAAACGATGGATGCCAGTGATGGTGTAGGCATTGCAGCTCCACAAGTAGGGCGCTCTATCCGTTTATTTGTTTTGCGTAACTACCTGGAATCGGATACCGAAGAGGTGCTTCTATCGGATCCGATTGTATATATTAATCCAAAGCTTACCTGTCCTTCTGAGGAGCTTGTAGAAGATGTCGAAGGGTGTCTTTCTATTCCTGGTGTTAGGTTACAAGTTCGCCGTCCTTTGAAGATTCATGTAGAAGCAACAGATTTGAATGGTAATCAGTTTTTTGAAGAACTAGAGGGGTATAATGCCCGCGTCCGTATGCATGAGAATGATCATATTAATGGGGTCTTATTTATAGATCGGGTACATCCTTCTGCCAAGAAAAAAATCGAACCTATCCTCAAAGAGATCAAAAGAAAACATAATCAATAATGGCTATTAGATCCGTTTAAAGAAAATGTTTTTTTAACATTTCTACCCCCTAAGAGGGTCTTGCCTGGGTTAGGGCCAGTCTAAGATAGCTCGCCTCTTTTCGATTCTTTATTAAAAAAAACTTACCATTTGCACATTCTGTATCGCCCCTCATTTTCTAGACACAGATTTTGCCTTCGTATGAATTTTGATTGCATCTGTACCCCACATTTCATTCAGCTTATGCGTAATGATCGTGCCGTCGTGGAGATTGGGTTCTGCCTGGGCCTGTCTCGATGGAAAAAGAAGGCGATGTTCTCCCATAAGTGTTAAACCTTTCTCTTTTCAAAGGATAGGCCTTAACCCAAGTTCACTGGCCCGCTCTATGGGGAGCGCAATCAAGTTAGCCTGATTCGACACTACAACTTGAAATCAGATAATTGTTTTTTTTGTCTTTGAAATCTAACCTGATAGACCTAGAGCCTTATAAATTTGCCCCTGATGTTCTTCTGCTTTTGTCGTGCTTCTATCGTAGAGTGTCTTTCCTTCTTGCACTTTAGCTTTCATAGTAACGCGTACACGACTCGATATCTGAGTAAGCACTGTTGTCCATTGATGTGTAATGCCCTGTTTACCTAGCTGGTAAAGGCAATTCTGAATGAGAGGGTAAGCTAGAATTATGATCCAGAGATACCCATCAACTCTACCTTCTTTTTGGTGATACACAGGTCGCAATCCAAGAGAGGAGTTCATAAACTTGGAAGGAATCTTCTACCTCTCTAAGCGTATTGTAGAGTGTCCATAACTCTTTGGCTCCGCCGTCAAGTATAGTAGTTCGAAGAAAATAATGTCCTGTTAACTTTTCTTCCATTTTCTCAGGGATCTCTGTCCATTCAACCAAGGTGGCAGTTTGGCTATCTTCAGAGGGTTTTACAGTAATCTCATAACAGGATGAGATACGCTTATGTTTTTCTTTTAGTCTGCCAACCCTTTCGAGCGCTTTAACGTATTTCTTCCTTCCCTTTGGCTTGATGAGGCCTTCTGCAAGGTTTTTTAGGTGGCCCATTCAATAGGCAAGTGGGACAAGTAGATTAAAATTAAAAGTGGTCAGAGATAGCCGCGACTCCTTCGGTGTTTTTTACCCAAAAACAACACTAAGAGAGGCGTATGCCCGAAGGTTACCATCATCTGACCAGAGACCAAAGGTGCCAGTTGTGCACTGTAAAGAATAGTGGAGAATCCACCGGCAACATAGCTGTAATACTTGGCGTACATCGAGCCACCTTATACCGAGAGCTTAGTCGTAACAAAGGCCAGAAAGGTTGCAGATTTCAACAGGCTCATGGGGAGGCTTTTGAAAGGAAGAAATTCCCGGTCCATAACAATCTCAAAATGACACCTAAGCTGATTACTGCCATTGAAGATAAGCTAAGATTACAATGGAGCCCAGTACAAATTTCTGGTTGGCTTACCAGACACAACAGTAATGAAGCTGTGAGTCATGAAAGCATTTACAAGCACGTCTGGAGGGATAAGCAACAGGGAGGTAACCTCTACAAAGAACTGAGGCATCATGGGAAGAAGTACAACAAACGGGGGAGTAGGAAATCTGGTCGAGGGTGCATTCCAGGACGTATTGATATTTCTGAACGAGCTGCGATTGTGGAAGAGAACAGTCGGCTTGGGGATTGGAAAATTGATGCGATTATAGGCAAGTGGTAAAGATAGTTGTACTCATCTTTATCCATCTCTATCTTTAACATTACTAAGCTCATTATTTATTTTTTCAAATTCCTTTCTAATTATTTTCATGAGGATAGCACTGACAAAGAGGGGGAGAGGCTTGTCAATGCAATGGAGGCTTTAAAAATAGCTGGAATCCAAACTCTTTCGATGTCTGAATAACTTGGAGAGGAGTGGGCCTTCTAGTTAGCTAGGATGGAATAAAACGTTTTTTTTGGTCCCGAGAAAAGAGTTCTACGCTTAGTATTATGATTATGAATTGGGACCACTCGGTTAGCCTTAAAGAGGTATAAGTTTTAATCTCTCTAGACAGTTTATCTAGGAAGAGCACTGCGTGGATCTATCTGGAGCAGGAACTCATCTACGGGGTAACAGAGGATACCCTTTTCCCTGAGCTTATGCTTGCCTCTGTATAAAAGTATCGGTGTGGCTTCTGGATAATCTTCGCAAAATGCCTCAAGGCCTCTAAAATCGCTAGGATGAAGAACTTCTCCATTCTTCACTTCAATAGCTAGAAAACAATCAGGTCCCGTAACGATAAAGTCTACTTCTACCTGAGATCGTGTTCTCCAAAAATGGATCTGATACATCTGTTTTTGCATATCAATCCATCCTTTGAGGTGTTGTGCAACAAGACCCTCAAGAGCCGCTCCTTTCTGTTCATTTTCTTGATCATAATAATTTTGTGGACGTATTGAATAGTAGACGCCTGCATCAAAAAAATAAAACTTGAGGTGATTCACAACGGCCCTTTTAGCTTTTCTTTGAAAGACTGGTAGATGAAAAGATAAAAGAAGATCTTCTAAAATAAGTAAGTAGCTATCTACAGTTTTACGTGCTACCTGGCATTCACGTGCAATATTTGAGGCATTGATCAAAGAGGCGTGAGAAAAGCTCATAGTTTCTAAAAAACGGGCAAAGTCACCGACACTGCGAACAATCCCTTCCGCTTGAACCTCTTCTTTTAAATAGATGCCTGCATAGGCACGGAGTACTTCTTCCGGGCTTTCAGAATCTAGGACGATGGGAAGCATTCCTAGTCGTATGTTACGGGTTAAATCAAAGCATGATCCTAGCTCTTTTGCAAAAAATGGAGGCATATGTCTAAGGAAAGCTCTACCACCGAGAAGGTTTACACCTTCTTTTTTGAGTTTTCGTGAGCTAGAATCTGTTAGAATGAATTGATAACCTTTTTTTGCTTCAATTAAGCTGTGAACGACATCGAGAAGTTCAGGGACTTTTTGGACTTCATCGATGACTACAATTTTTTGATTTGGGTTTTCCTCAAGAATTTGAGTTAATCTCTCAGCCCCAGCAGAAAAAAAGCGGAAAGTTTGAGGATCTAATAAATCTATCCAGTAGGCATTTGGATAGTGCTTTTTAAGCCATGTTGATTTGCCCGTACCTCGAGGCCCAAAAAGGAAATAACTTGCAGTCTCTGGTGGAGTAAAAAATCTGTGGTACATAGGCCTTCTTATAGCTTTGTATTCTGATACCTATTATGCAAAATTAAGTCTTAAAATTGCAAGTAATGTTGCAGAAAAACCTGATACATCGTAAATAGTTGATTATAAGCAAGAAACTGTTATTTTCCGACAGTTTCTTGCTTATAATCAACCCGATTGTCGGTCATAGTACGCTAAAAATGATGGGGGGAGCCCCAAGGCTCTTTCGATGTCTGAATAACTTTAGAAAAGGGATGTTCTACTTTACCCAGGACAGAAGAAAACGTTGTTTTTGGGTGCAGGAAAAGAGTTCTATGCTAACTTTTATGATTATGAAAGGGGACCGCTCGGTTAGTCTTTAAATGTACAAAGCCAGGATCTAAAAAAATGTATCTTTTGCTAAAACTCAATGTAGTCACTAGTCATAATAGACAAGGCCAACCACAATAACATGACCCCTACTAAAGTTGGCAGGCTCCCGCCATCTAAAATTCTATTAAGGAGAAATCCTCATGCCATTAGCGAAAATCAAAGGCCAACAGATTTATTTAGAAGATTCGGCCGAAAAAGGGCCCTCTGTAGTATTCATGCATGGGTTCCTAATGAATCAGTCGCTTTTTGATTCCCAAGTGGCAGGATTGGGTTCTTACTATCGGTAATAATGACCTCTCAAGGAATCACGTGAACATAACTATTCGGGAAGCTGAAGTAAAAGCTTCTTTAAGGATCCTAGAAGCGGAGAGAGAAATTGCCCAAGAACCAGGTTTTTTTGTTCTCAACCATCTGAGTTAAATGAAGAAGCTGTTAAACAAACCATCCAATCTCCTCAGAGTATGTACTTAGTTGCTGAACATGAAGATCAAATCGTAGGCCATGCTTTTTTAGAGTCTTACTCTTCGCAATCATTACGTCATGTTGCCAATTTAAACATTGCTTTTCACCTAGGTTAGCAGGGAAATTACAAGAAGATTTTGAAGCTTATTGACAAGTAATTCTTTATAAATGTGCATTTTATAGTTTTTTCATACCATGGAGACACTCATAAGTTTTTCACTACCAGAAAATGCCCCCTTACTTCTTGCTTTCGGCGACTTGCCCGATCCACGCAAGAAGAGGAGCCAGCTCTACCCATTGATTGATATCATTGCGTTAGCTGTCATCAAGCGTTCAGCTGTTTACCTCTTTATACGAGGATTTTTTGTAATCGTTTATTTCGTCAGCTGGATTTGTGTTGTAAAGCGGTCATCATCTGGGGCGTGGTAGTAAGAGAGTTTTAGTTGCCAGTTACATGGTAGGCGTGAAATTAGATCTGTTTTCACAGTGCTATACATCGGATCATTTTTTCGATTCCATCCTTGCGCAGACTGTACATTGAGAGTCCATTTGGGAGATAGCCTTACGTTCATATTCGTGAGGAATGTATCTCTTCGATCCGATAAAGGAGAGTGGACAAGGTCCGATATGGAATGGCTCATATCTAATATGAAGTCATTATGATTGGCCTTTCTAAAATCATATTCACTCCGATGTCGATATTCTACTGCAAATGCGAGATTTTCGTTCACCGTAATTTCTGTACGGGTATTGATATAATCGAGGACTTGCTCTTGGAAGTTCCAGGCTATATCACTTTGTAAGGAGTATGTAGGTCTATCCCACTGCATGCATGTGTAGAGTTTAGGCAGTGTCTTACTATAGCTGTGTTGGGCAAAGTATGTATTAGAATACACATCGATAGAAAAGACAGGGAGTATGCGAGCTGTTCTTTTAGAGAAGAATGAGTGTTTTGTTCCCAGTCGTAGCTCATTGAGTTTATAATACCCATCTTCCATGCTAAAGGTAAAGTGATTCTGATTGCTGACACGAGGTTTGGTAAGCCCTGTGTATTTCAGGTAAGGATCTATTCGATGGACTTGACTGGTATACTCTTTATATAGCTGGGTATTGAGCTCTCCTCCATAAGAAAAGACCAGTTGCCCGGCGTCTTCATGATGGGGATTATTCGTATACAAAATTCCTATGGCTCCGATATGGGGCGTCAAGGTTAAAGGTCCCATATTAATCGGACGGTACAGTTGGTTTTTGCTTTCTATTCTCGCTGTTTTTGTTGTATGTAGGATGCTTTGTAGTTGCTTAGAGTAGGTATAGGTTAGATAGCCTGCATTGAGGGCGTTTTCAGAAAGGATTCCCGAAGAGCCGATGGCAAAGGGGCGGATGCCCATTTTAATTAAGGGGAGCTGCTGGTTGATGCTTTCAAACTTATTCACTTGAGGCTGCAAGCTTAATGTAGCAAAGGCATTGCTTTCTTGGTGATTGATGAGCAGTCTTGTTCGTTTTTGTGTATCAATTACGAAATCAGAGCTTTTAAAATCAGTGATCATTTGTACATCACTAAATTTGTCATACTGCAGATGAAGAAATGTTTTTTTATTTACGCTTTCATGGCTTAGCAGCCCCTGTAAACGATACCGTTTAGGATTTCTTTCTTCAGGGACAATTTTATCATACGCTCCATAGCTTCGAGTAATGAAGACGGTCCTCTCATCGGGCGAGTAATATTCAGATTCAATGGCCCCTCCAAATCCTCTTTTTAAGCGGTAATCCAATCGAAAAAAGATGTCGAGATCTTGCCAAGACAGAAGTCTATAACGCATGGTAGCTCTTGGGCCCAGTCCTTTATCCCAGACCACTTTATATTTAATAGGTGGGTCGGAAAAGATTTTTAAGTTGCTACGTAAAGCAGGGAACCAAAATACGGGGATCTTAAAAAATTTAAATTGGATGTTATTGGCAGATAGAACGTGTTCTTTTGTGATTTTCACGAGCTCTGAATCGATTTCCCAGAGATTTTCCCGGCTTTCGCATGTCGTGATAAAGGCATTATAAATATAGTAACTCCCATCTTTTTGAAGCTCTATTTTATCACCACCTAAAAACCATATATCGACATCGGTGCACCCATTCCAGAGAGTGCCTGTCTTTGAATGAAAATCGAACTCTAGTTTATCTCCAACAAATATGCGTCCACCGAACTCCATCATGAGCTCCCCTTCTGCGACGACTTTGAGAATACGGACACCATTTTCGATTTTATTGGTGTACTCTAGATTTTGAGCCTGGATTCTAATTCCCTCTGCTGTAATGACTCCTCCCTGTGATGTCTTCAAAACTCCTTGCGTAAAGACAGGATCTTTTAGATTCAGCTCTAGATCCTCTGCTGCCAGGGAGGTAGAGGTGATCTGTGAGGTGTTGTTGGCTATTTCTTTGGGTTTTCTTTTTTTGCCAGGTAAGGTTTTGAGGGCTTCTTTAAAAGATTGAGCTGTTGGTGGAGTAAAGCTGACATTAGCGTCTACGTGATCGATGAGTCCGAAAAGGCTAAGCCAGGTAAAGGAGAGGAGTGTTTTATTGATTCGGATCATCGATCTGGTATTCTCTATAAGGCAAAGAAGAGAATATAGGGTATATTATAAATATTTACCAATTGAAAGAATAGCTAGCAGACGGGATGTAAACGGTGTTCACTGCTTTTTTTACAGATAGTTTATTGCAGAGCTTTCAGTAGAATCCCTGCCAGGACGGGGGTGTTTTTATTTTCGCCGTCCTGCAGGGCTCTTAGAAGGAAGGTAATGCTTTTTTCATCATGTTTATTGGCGAGGACTTGATAGGATTCAATCAGTAGAGAAGAGCTTTCTTCAGGGGTTAGTTCGAAATGGGACTCGGCAAGTCTGGTTGCCCAGGGGAGTGAAGGACGAAACTGCACGAGCTCCTGGTTTTGCTTTGATACAATCCATTGTTCTAGAAGCTTTTCATAAGGACCTGGCTCTTTAAGTCTAACAAGAGCGAGATTGCAATAGGCTCGAATCAGTGGGGCTCCGGCTGTTTGGGACTTTCTTTTTAATAAAGCAATTCCTTCCTTACTTTTTTGATTTTCTAGTAAAGCGACAAGTGCTGGGATCAGTTCATTTTGTTTTGCGTCAATGACAAGCTGAGCTATTTTTAAAAAAGAGGCTTCTGGTAATTCTAAACAGTCTTTTAAAATGCCTTCTCTCACGGAGGTAGTCAATGCCAGCACATCATAAGAGCTCTGCTTTGCATGCTGTAAAGCCGAAGAAATCACTTTCCATGTTTTTAAGGAAGTACCAATAGAGCTGTGAGGTTGAAAGCCAAGATCTCTGCTATCTCTAATAAGAAACTCTTTGATGTAAGGGACGGATCGGGGGTCTTTTCTTTTTAACAGAGACAGAGCGGCATTAAATCTAACGCTGAGATCTGTATCCTCTAGCAGAGGTATTAAGATCGTTTCGGAATCAGGGATATCTCCAAGAATCGTAATCGCATAAGGGTTTTTTTCGCGCGCTTTTTGAAAGATAGGTTCTTTAGCGGATTCTTCTCCCAGAAAATACAAGGAACGTAATGCAGCTAGCTGGACATTTTCAGAAGAGGAGCGGGTCATTTTTTTGAGACGTTTTAAGGAGGCACTATCTCTGAGATAGCCAAGAGCTGTGGCGCACGCTTCTTGTTCTGCTGCGTTGCTGTGGGTGGCGCAGCTGCGGATGATTGGTAGCAGATCATCTCTGCTGTGTCTGGCAGCGCTAAGGATTGATTCAATGCGAGTGGGTTGAAAGGGACTGTCCATCAAGTGGCGTAGGATGTTCATCGCCTCCGAAGTGCCAATCATCGCAAACAGCTCGGGAAAAAAATAGCTCATCTGAGGAGGGAGCTTATGCATAAGGGCTTCAATGAGCCCGACAGAGGCTCTAGATTTCCTCGCAGATAAAATATAGGCAGCTTCCAAGCGGGTATATAGAAAATCGGAAGCCATCGCTTTATTGAGCAGCGAATCGATCTGATCGTCTTGCATACGCGCCATAAATTGAAGGGAGGCTAATTGTGTTTGCATATTGTGGCTTAAAATTCCTGCTTGCAGGATATCGTAAGGGGATTCTAGACCAGCGAGGCTACAAGAGAAAATACTTAATAGTTGAGTCTGTTCATTATCGCTACGGGCGCCGTTCTCTAATATCGCTTTGGCTAGATGTTCTAAGACCCCAAAGTCCTGTTTACCGATTTGGTCAGCGTATTGATGATAGAGTGCAATGGCTTGTTGATAGTGTTTGGATTGAGCGAGATAAATAATTTGTAATTTACTAATTGGCTCATTGATGACTGCAGGTTTCTCCAGGGAGGATGGTGATACTTCTCCTCCATGTAGATGGAGTGTTCTCATAACCAAAAAGAGTAAAAACGATATTTTGCAATTCATATTAAAAGATTTTTAAGTGTTGCCATAGATCAATTTCGAACGCTAGAAGCAGTTGGGATAAGGTGTTTAACGGCAGTCCCATTACGTTATAGTAGCAGCCTTCGATTTTAGAAACAATGATACCTCCACCTTGTTGAATGGCGTAGCCTCCGGCTTTGTCGCTAAAGGCAAAATGAGATAAATACTGTGTGATACGCTGTTCTGTCAGTTGATTAAAAAGGATTTTAGTGGATTCTGTTTGAGACTCTCTTTTTTCATTCGTTGTAATGCAAACCCCTGTCACAACTTCATGCCACTGCCCTGATAGTTCCCTTAAGAAGAGTGTAGCCTCTTCTTGATGCTTAGGTTTGTTGTAGATTTTACCGTTTAGATATACTACCGTATCTGCCGTTATAATGAGTTCCGAAGGGAATTGCTCTAAAAGGAGTTCTCCTTTTTTTTGTGCTAGTTGTAAAGCATACTCCGCAGGATCTCCTGTAAATGGGATTTGATCTTCATCAAAATGGGATGGGATTTGTGAAAATGGTAGCGTAAAGAATTGTAAGATTTCTTTTCTTCTGGGAGATTGTGAGCCTAAGATCATATACCGTCTAGGGGGTTGTTTAACGGGATTATCTATCATGTTAGAGATTTAATACAATCGGCAGACGTCGTGCTGTGGGTGGATTGGGGCTATTTTCATTTATAGGGGGCATTATACCACACAACTTTTCATAAAAAAAATCGGATCTCGCTTTTACAATTCCTTTATATTTCCTTTATCATTATCGTATTTCTTCCTTCTCATATGAAGGATCTATGTTTTAGGATGTTTTTCATCTTGGGATGAGAAGACTCCCAACTAGTTTTATCTATATAACGATAACGATAACAATCAGGAGTATGATTATGCACGACGTAAGATCAAGTAGATTGGATTCAGGTAGCGCAGTATTGTCCAGAGAAGCATCGACCTCAGGGCAAGGTCTTCGCTCTAGTTCTGTAAGAGCATCGGCAGACGGCCAGAAGAGCACCATCAGCACGGCATCAGCAGCAGAACAAGATGAATCTACGTTCTCTTGCCTACAGGTAATTACAGAGAAGGTGTGTGCTCTTTGGACTGCATGTTATGAGGCAGTCTCTCCTTCGATCACAGCTTTCTCTAACTGGGTAAGCAATCTTTTTACTGGAGCTAATCCAGAATCAGACGAAGTACTCTCAAGCTCAGGGATCGTGAAAGAAGAATCAGCCTGGCAGGGTCCTGAAAGCACGAGATTACAAAGAGCTTTCGCAACTTTCTTTGAGTTCGTACGCAGTAATTGCCATGAGCGCACAGTAGTTTCCCTCGTGCCTGTCACAGAAACATCAGAAGCAGACCGATTAGCACCAGAAGCAGACCTATCAGTAGAAGCAGACCGATTAGCACCAGAAGCAGACCTATCAGAAGCAGCAGACCGATTAGCACCGGTAGTAGCAGCCCTATTAGCAGCAGCAGGCCTAGCAGCAGAAGACGGAGAACAAAAAGATTAAGGCTAGAAATAGACTGCGTTCTGCCAGTCGTTTGTTGATTATGGGAGGGAGAGGTCAAGCTTTCTCTCCCTCTTTGTATTTTTGGACTTATCGATTCTGATTATTTATCTAAATACTTCTATTGCAGCCTCCTGGTTTTACATTTTCTTTATATTCAATTTATGAGTATTTTCTTTATCTGTTGCTATAAGAAGTCGTGTGTATGCCTTTTTCTTATCGCATATAGAGATAGTCTATTCAAGAATTGAAATTGAAAATACAAGGAGCTCAACTATGAGTCTAGGGTTAAACCGTAGTGTAGGTCAGACATTCATTCATTATAGTTTCTATATCGATAATGCTAGGAATGCATCAGTAGATCGAGCCCCCGAAGGTCCTTTTATTACCGAATCTTCTGTAGAATCTACCTGGCAGGGTCATGAAAGCACGAGGTTATTACAGGGTGATCAAGCAGAGGGATGGTGTAAGATCGCTTGGGGTCTATATATATATTGTAGAACCCTTCTTAACACGGGAATGCGCATTATGTTATCTCTAAAATGGGGGGATCGTTATATAGGTGTCAATGTAGTAGTTTCTCTTGACTGTACACAGACAGCTCCATCACCTGGGAGAAGTGAAGAAGTAGGGGGCTTGCCTGTCATTGTCCAAGAGGAAGATTATGAGCCAGATTCACCACCACCACCCTTGCCTAGCCCATCTCATCGATTTAGGGAAAGGATCTATACGGTTTGAATACTAGGGTAAGCCTTTATCTTATACAATCAATGAATAAAAGGATGAGCGGTTCGAGGTTCATCCTTTTACTTATTATAGCTGTCTATGTTTTTTTCTTCGCTTTTTTTACAATCGTTGGCGCAGGGGGAGTATCCGTGTAGTCGATCCAAATAGGAGAGCTCCATCCAATATGTCCATCTTCTTGCACAGTTCTTAGATAGTAATAGGCAAAGGGAGGTTTCTCATCTTTTGTTTTGAATATCACATTGTGCAGGGGTTCTGCATCGTCAAAAGCAAATTCAAAATACGTATCCTTCGGGTAGAAGGTGTGAAAAACTTCGCCATTACGGATGAGGCTGATTTCTTTAATCACAGTAGTTCCTGCTACATACCCTGTAATATGACGGTTAAATGAGAGGCCCGGTTTGGCTTTTGTGTTTAGCTCAGCTCCCATAAGAGCACCTGCAATAGAGAAACCAATGATGATACGGGCTCCTGTTGTTGCATAACACTGACGATTAAATAAAGCTAGAATCAGTGCATCTCTAGTTTGCTCTATAGCAAAAATGGCAGTTATACCAGGGGAGTACTGCACTTGTTGAGTATTGATTAACTCTGCAAATACACCACGGTCATCAAGACCACCTGCTACAAAACCAAATCGACAGTTCTCAGCAAGAGCTTTTCTAATAGAGCCTTTTTCTGTTTCAAACACCCCTTTTTTATCAAGAGAGGTGATAGGTCGTAAGTTCCCTTCTTTTGTCGTACACTCCGAACTACCCCATGCATTGTAGATTTCAACGACTCGTTCGTATTCAGGGCTGAAGTCTTGAAAAGTCGTTTCCATTCCCTTACCCATCGTAAAAGAAGGAATAGAAATCATCTCCTTGGGATTCACTGTCTTGTAGAGTTTTTTTAGTGAACTTGTTTTCCCATCTTTGCGTCTTCCTATAGGCTTGAGGTCTTTGTTGTAAAAACACTGTCGAAGCCCTTCTTCTGGTTCTTCAGAAAACCATTGGAATCCAAGAAAGGTAGTAAAGCGGTGCTCTTCATTGAACTCAGCTACATGAGCGGAAATTTGTTTCCAGTGTTCATTCGAGGTTTCTTCAATATTTTCAAAAGAGGAGGTAGCAAAAAATTGCATAGACTGTTCATCTCTGACATGCCTGAGACATGATTCGATCTGTTGTAGTGAGTCAAAGCGTTCAAATTCTCCGTGGAATTGACCCCAATAAAGGCTTTTATCAAAATCAGCAAAGCATTTTATCGGAGCTGAGAAGAACTGCTCTGCTGTTTTCAGGTTCTGTAACTGGATTTTATAGATGCCGGCTTCATTAAAGTAGAGATTAGGGAGATTTAAAAAACCCGTTTCAGGAACAAAGAGCTTCCAGGAGAGATTCTCTCTTAAATGTTCATAGGTAAGTTCAATCAGGGTCCCTTCTGGCGCGTTGTGTGTGAGGTTGCCGAATGCATCTTCAAATCTAAGGACTACATCGAAACGTTTGTTTTTCGATACAATCGAGGGGGTAATAGCTCTAATATTTTTTAGTACATTGCCTTTGACATCGACAGAAAAGATTTCAGGTTCTTTATAGTCCCCTTTTCCCTTGGTGTCTATGTACAGATGGAACGGTTTTCTTCGTTGAATAATTCTCTGTGCTTGGTTGCCTTTTAAAGATTTCTCTTCTTTGCTTGTCTCAGGTGTACCTAAGTAGACAGTAAAAGCCTCTCCTGATTTCAGCTCAGAACTCAGTGCGAACTCGAATGGGCTAGCAAAGGAGTCCGTTGCCTCTAGTTCTTTTGCAGAGAGGGTTTTTCCGTCTGGCATTTCCGCCCAGATCATATTCTTTTTGTCTTTTGGATTGCACTGCGGGATTTGCCAGTCAGTTTCTTTGCCAGTAGATAATAGATCGAATTTGATTTTTGTTCCTTTCGGGAGAGAAATAGATGTTGTATAGCAAAACTTCCATGTCGAAACATCTCCTGCAGCGATGGAATGGGGTTCGGTATAGCATATAGAACGACGCATTGTAGTTAAGCTCCCTGATAGTGCTCTTGAAGTAATATGCAGATTTTGCCTAAACAATGTTTCTTTTTCAAGTTCGATTAAAACGAGGGTCGATTTCAACATGTAAAGGAGAGCAAGAAACAGCAAAAACTATAGGGGTATAGGGGGGATATGGACCCTGTGGAATAGAAATGAGCAAGATACCTTTGTACTTAGGTAAAAAAAACCGTCTTTATTGCACCGATTTGATAGGAATCAAAAAGAATGCTCGTATCGTATTGAGCAAGAAGATAGGAGATCCCTTGTTTAGTTTTTGATCTGATTCATAGATTAGGTGCGATTTTGTGTAGGTGTTATTTTGATTTTATCAATCGATCGTTCATCGGCGCTGAGAACCTGGAGTTCAAAATCATCATGATGGATTTGCCATCCTTCAGAAGGAATCGACCCTGCTTTATGAACGATATAGCCCCCTATTGTATCATAATCAGGACTCGATGGTATTTTAATACCAAGCTCTCCTTCTATATCGATGATATTCATTTTTGCCATGACGATCCAACCACCGGTTGATAATGTGGAGAACATCTGAGTCTGGTTGATGTCGTATTCATCTTCAATCTCTCCAACAAGCTCTTCTAAGATATCTTCAATAGTGACGATCCCTTCAGTGCCCCCATATTCATCCACTACGATAGCAAGGTGGATCTGCTTTAAGCGGAATTCTTGGAGTAAAGCAGAGATTTTTTTTGTTTCGGGAGCATATACAACAGGTTTTATGAGCTTTTGTATGTTCTGGCTCGTCATTGTCGCGCTTGTCTCTTGTTGTGCAATAAGTAAATTGGAGACGTCTTTATAGAGAATGACACCCACGATTTTATCGACATTGTCCTGGTAGACGGGTATCCTACTATAACCCTCTTCTAAAAAACAGGTGGCTGCTTGAGCAATAGTAGTGCTTGTAGGAATGCTAAACATGCTGATACGAGGTACCATAATCTCTCTGGCAATCCGATCTTTAAATGCAATTACAGAGTAGATGAGTTTTTTTTCGTTGGTTTCTAGCAGGGATTCAATTTCGGAGTCGCGTAGCCATTCTAGTATTTTATCATGGACCCTAAAAGAAGGGGAGGGGGTAAAGGGTGTTTTTTTAGGAAAAAAGATCTGGGTAAACTTTAAAAAACCAAGGGTCATCGGCAAGGTGAGAGTGAGGAGAATAGAGGATGGAGAAGCCAGTGTTTTAAACCAGAATTTAGGGTTGCGAGCAGATAGAAATTGCATAAAGAAGTCTGTAAATAAGGCGACAAATACAGTGATTAATGCATTAGCTATAAAGACTTCTGTAGAAGAGGTTATAATCAGGACCGCATGCGCTGGGTCTTTGACAATCGAGGAGTCGCTGCTTGCTAAAAAGAAGAACATAGAAAGGCTGAATATCAGGTAAAAAATGAGCTTAGAAAAACTTAAGGAGAACCAAAGGGCATCCCACTCGTGTGTGGACACAAAAAACTTGAGTAGTTTAGGGAAGTAGGTAAAGCCTTGGTTTTTTAATTCTTCCTTTGTTTGCATTTTCCCGAGTCTTTGCAGAGAAAAATGTAGACCTGAAACAATAGCTGCAGATACAAGAAATAAAAGGCAATAGAGAATTTTTTCTGCGTACGGTGTCATAACATGATTAGGTTAACAATATGATATGACTTTAACATAATCCTTTTTCAGGACACTAGAATTAAATGCGTAAGGGTCTTATTTTTTGAGGAGCAGATCATTTTCATCAATAAACTTCATACACTCTCGTTCTTTTTTTCGCATTAGTCGCCTATCTTTCGGGTTTATGTCATCATAGCCGAGTAGGTGGAGTATCCCATGAACGATGTATAGCGTGGATTCCGTATACGGGTTTTTATCATGTTTGATAGAGAATGCCAGGGCTGTTTGAGGGCAGATAAAGACCTCACCTAAGACGATATACCCTCCCTTATCGCCTGAATCGATAGGAAAAGTGATGCAGTCGGTGGTCGTAGGGTCTTGAAAAAAATCGAGGTGCAATTGGCAGATTTTTTTTGTGGTCACAAGTTGTATGCTGATTTCATGGCATGTACAATGCAGTTTCTGCAAAAGGGATTTTACCAGCTTCTTTGTCGATGCTGCTGATATCTTCAGATCTTTTTGTGAGTTTTTAAAATAAATTTGCACGGTGATGATAAATAAAAGAAGGCAGCCTAGAAAACAAACTGCCTTGCTTTAAAAGATTTAAGGGATGATGGGAGTCTTTGGAAGTCCTGTAACTCTTTTGTTTTCTTCGTCATTCCAACGGCCTAATTTTCTCAGAACGTCTACACGCTCAAATCTCTTGAGCACATTGCGTTTTTTTCCGCCTTTATTGGATTTTCCGTAGCTTGGATGTCTTGACATACGCTTGATTTCCTTTCTCGTTCTTTACTTAATTTTCGGGATGAATACCATTCCATTGAATTCTACAGCATTCGCGTGAGGCTTGAATCCTATAGGGAGGTTGTCTTTTTTCGGTCCAGTTTGAGCTGCAGGCGGGCGGCAGCGTTTAGGGGATCTGCTTCTTCTTTCTTCTTGTTTGCTGATTCGTACCATATGATTTCTCCAAAAATTCTGTATTTTAGCGTTTATTATAGATAGGGAACGTAAAAGTTTCAACAACTTTTAGTTTGATGTAGGATCAAATCAGCACTTAAGGGTTAGTGGTGACTCCATCGAGGAATAGAGATTAAAAAAAAGTATCCCTTTTATGCTATAAGGAGATTTAAAAAGACACAATGATAGGGCCTATTGAACGATCAAGTGCCTAGAAACCCTATTTTACAGTTAAAGAAAAACAACGTCTTTTCAAGTTCGAAGTGCGAGAAATCCAGATTCCCTTCTGCGTTGATTAAAGACCTCTATGGGTGTGCGAAATTGTAACACTTTTCTGGGTCGATTGTTAAGCAGTTTCTCAATGTCTCCCACCTTGCCCTGAGTTACATCATCCAGGCGTTGACACTTAGGAAGATACTGCCTGACCAGGCCATTTGTATGCTCATTCAGCCCTCGTTCCCATGAGTGATAAGGGCGAGCAAAATACACGGTTGCCCCTAATTTGGCAGTCACAGCTTCATGGTTCGCAAACTCTTTCCCATTGTCAGCAGTGATCGTGAGTACACAATCTGCTACCTCGCCTTTTATGATCTATTTTTTACGAATATAGAGATAATTCTTCTGAAACAGATCTCCAGAAGGGATACATCAGCTACGTCCCAAGCGGGTCAGAAAAACTCGATCACCACCCATGAGGACTTCTGCCCCGACGCCTAATATGAACGGGGTTGGGTTAATTTGTATATCAAGCAGACCATGCTAGAGTGTAAGAACCTATCGAAATACATTATTTCATGAGATATATTAACCTTTTTAACCTAGAAGAGGTTAATTAGGGTAAAACAGTCTATTTCAAATGTTAAATGATCTATGCACTTAGAAAGTCAAAAGGGATAGCAGTGTTAAGGATATGTAATTTTATAGATGCAGTATGACAAATTCTATTTATGAGTATCGATCCATCGCACAAATAAAGGATCGGTTTTTAAAGAGTCAAACGATGTAGATCCTAATACCTCAGATATATTTTCTAGCCCTTCCCTCAAAGCTGTTTCTAACCAACCAATACTTGCCTCAGGCGCCTTCAGCTCTGCGTGAGCAGAGGCATTCATTAAGGCGATTTCAACAGTAGGCTCATTTTGAAAACATTGGGCTCCGAGCTTTTTGACTAAAGAGAAATCTTTTTCTGCAAACGCTGTTTTATGCAGTAAAGACAGCCCGTCTAAAGATAAATCATTCTCCACAGATTTTAATAGCTGATAAGCGAGCTGGATCCCACCCCTTTCGTATTCTAAAAATGCTAGGTATTGGGTAGAAAGAGTAAAAATTAACCCTTCTTTTGCAGATCCCCTTATCTTTTCAAAGGCTTGAATCGCATCAGTAGCTTGGTGTTTTTTCATCATTTCTTCCGCATCAAGAAACATCTGTTTGATAGCCAAATCTTGATCGGGAGCTGAAAGCTTTCTAGTTTTATTCCATCCATCATAAGACTGAAAGGCGAAAAGAAAAAATAAAGCCCCTATAAAAATCTGACCGTATACAAAGAATACAATCGCTATTGCAATAGCAATTAGAGCCCCAATCATCAAAGCCTATCGAATCCCTTTAACACCAAATACACCCTCGCAAATCACACTTAATAGCTGCCCTCCGTCTAAAGGCAGTACTCGCAGTAAATTCACGACAGTCCAAAATAAGTTGATATATTGCAAGGCCAATAGAACAGGGGCAACAGCTGATGTGGCAACATCCGATAATTGTAAAACGCCTCTGGCCATTAAAAACAGCAGAAAACCGAATAAAGGACCGTTTAATATAATTAAAAATCGTTTAGGAAGTGATACCCCACCACTGTGTTCCTTGCCTATAATCGTATCGATCTCCCAATCCCCAAGCCGACTTTTCTCTTCCATAATTGCAGGCCGTTCAGCAATGTCAATCCGTCCTGGGATGCACCCACGGCCAGCTTTCCCGGTCCCTCGTTTGTTGTACTTCTTTCCGTGGTGTCGCAGTTCTCCATAGAGATCGCCACCCTGTTGTTTATCCCCCCCAGATATGCGTATAGATGCTTTCATGGCTGAGTCTTTCATTACCATTGTGTCTCTTAAGCCATCCTGAAATCTGTTCCGGGCTCCATTGCAATCTTAGTTTTGCCTCGATGATGGCGATTAGCTCTGGTGTTATTTTGAGATTATTCCGAGCTGAGCACTTCTCTCTCTCAGAAGCCATCTCTTGAGCCTGTTGAAACCTGCATCCCCTCTGACCTGTATTACGATCGAGCTCCCGATACAGTGATAATCGGTGCACCCCAAGTGTTACAGCGATATCACCAATAGAGTCTCCTCTATGTTTTAAAATGCACAGCTGGCATCTTTGGTCTCTAGTCAGGTGATGGGAGCCTTTTGGCATAGGTGTCCCTCCTGGGTGTTCTTTTTCATCAAATGACTACTTTAAATTTTAATCTATTTGTCGCACTTCACGGTTGAATGGGCCATGTGTTATCTCTGTTTTGAGCTGCGGAGCAGCTCAAAACATTTGACATTAAATGTTAGTGGAAATATCAAGACCTCATTAATAATTTGGGGGATTCGTATGCGATTTTTTGTCTTTATCCTTTGTATTTGTGCTTTTCAATTTGCTGATGAAAGTAATCAGTTTTGCAATGAGGAAAGAGAGTCTTATCAGGTTTTATCAGAAAACAAGCAGGATCTATCTCTGGATGCACCAGAAGATTTTTTTTCATGCGAAAAAATATACATATCCGCTGATCATTTGTTTTTTAATGCAAACTCGATTTATGTCACTCTTCCTGGTGGAGTAATCAAAACTTCTACTATTTTTTCTGATCAAAGGGGTTTGTATTTGAAGGATTTTAAAAGACAAGGTCAGTGTCCTGATGGACAATGGCAATGTTCCGATTGTAATAGATGTAATGAGAATTTCTATATTTGGTGTCGAAGCTGTGTATATCAGCGGTAATTCGGTTTTTCTGCTTGATCAATAATTAGATTTTTACAAGGTTCAGACCCTATACTTAAACTGGTTTTTAATGAAAATACAACTGCCTCGCATTGCTGTTTTATCCTTTTTCCTAATTGTGGCTTTAGGAAGTACGTGCTTTTATTTATCTCGATGGAAAATGCGAAATCCTATAACAGATATTCCCCAGCATGATAGAAGGATCTTAGAAAACTTTTTCAGACAGATGCAGACCAGAGATTCTATGGCTTATGTACTCATGGGAACGAAGCCGATGATGTTAACTGATTTCAATCAGTTGCATCCTGAAGCTAAGAATTATCCTCATAATGAAATTCTTAAAAAAGGCTGGCTTACTTGGAAAAAGTATGAAACCCGATTTCCCCACCCGAATTTTATCTTCAGAATATTCGGTGATCTTAACCAAGATGAGGTGATCGATATTGTATTAATTAATAAGAAGAATTTTAAAGAAGAATTTGAAAAATATCCTGATGAATATGCTCTTCTTAATGGAAATTCAAAGATCGATTTGTGGTTGCAGGCTTTTGAAAAGAGCTTAATTACCTTTAGTGAATGTTTTCAGAAAAATCATGTTCTCAAAGGTATTGCATTTGGCTTTGGTAAACACAATGCTATAACCTTTGAAAATAACTCGAGAATATTTAGTGAGCTAAGAGAGAAGTACCCTAATGAAGGTCCTGACTTTATTGATGAAAAATTAGAGACATCAAAAGGTAGAATAACGGTTACCGGTTTTATGGATACTAATCCAGAGGCAATAAAACAGATGATACTGCCTAGATGTGCCGTGGTAGCTGAACATCAAGAAACTCTTGCACTTCAAAAACGCTACGAAAATGACCGTGAAAAAATCATAGGAATCTTAGGTCAGAATGACTTTTTAGAAGCGATAATAGGATCTTTGACTTCAGAATGAATAAAAGATCAGGAGTTCTTTAAAGGACGGAAGTTCTGCATGTGCCAGCTCGCCTTTAAGATTATTTCTATTAACACCCTTAACCTGCTACGAGCATTTGCTTGTGTAAGATTAAACTCGAATACAGCTTCTTTATTGATTACATTCGATCTCTTGTATTAAATTGACTTGCTAGTACAGGGAAATTGCAAGAAGATTTTTGAAGCCTATTGACAAGTAATTCTTTATAAATGTGTACTTTGTGGTTTTTTTATACCATGGAGGCACCTATGAGTTTTTCACTACCAGCAAACGCACATTTACTTCTTGCTTTCGGCGATTTGCCCGATCCGCGTAAACAGAGGAATCAACACTACCCATTGATTGATATTATCGCGGTTGTTGTCATGGGCATCATTTGCTCGGCCGATGATTTCGTTGTTGTTTACCGATGGGCTTGTCATCGTGGCGAGTGGCTTAGCTCAATGGGATTATGTCTCAATGGAGTTCTCTCTCTCACGACACTATGAATCGGGTATTTCGTTTGCTTGCTTTAACGAATGTTTTATGCAGTGGGTTTGTACGATTGCGGCAACCGTTGAAGGTGTCATTGCCATTTAGGGGGAAACTCTCTGCAATTTACGAGATGAGTTTCGACAGACAAGTCCACTGCACATAGTTCATGCATCTGCAACCGAGAATAATCTGCTCCTAGGACAACTAGCGACCAATGCAAAATCGAATGAGATCACAGCAATCCCAGACCTGCTCAAGATGCTGACAATTAAAGGAAACGTGATCACCATTGATGCGATAGGATGTCAAAAGGAAATTGTCAAACAAATCAGGGAGGAAGAAAGCGAATATGTCATTGCCCTGAAAGGCAACCAAGGGACTTTGCACGCAGAGGCGGAAAATTTTTTCCAATTAAAGCAGACACGTCAGAAAAGTTGGGGGTGCCTAACAAAAGAAAGCTGGCTGGAGCCCCGAGTACCTCCTCAAGATCTTAGGGGTCAAGTGATTTTTCTTGCAATTTCCCTGCATAACAAAGCCTACGAGTTGCTCAATTAGGATGTCTGTGTTTTCGGATCACATAACTTTTAGTTTGAACATAAACTATAGCCAGCTTCCTGGTATAGTTGAAATTTTTTTTGGAATATATCCTTCTTATTTGGGTGGGAAAGGTCTTCTAATTCATAGATCTGCTTAAGAGGATGATCTCCAATAAGAGCTTGCGATGTTAAGTTGAAAATTGACTCAGCATTTGTATAAGATGGTTGAGGCAGCATAAGTTGGATGAGAGCGGGCATTAAGGGGTCTCTATCATCGTTATGGACGATAAATCCCTCTTTCGGTTCTTTCCATAATAGCTGGCTTACAAACGAGAGGCTGGTTTTATCAGGCACAAGGATGTGCAGTGTGTTTTTGCGATGAAGGTGATTCTGCGCTGTTTCAATAATGCAGCGAAGCTTTTCGCTTGTATTTTTTACAGAAAAATACACGATTTGAGGTGTCGGTCTCATAAAGAGGGGTTGGGTGTATTTTTGGTTGCTAGATTAGGTATAATCACACCACAAGAAACGATGTATTTGATTGCATCTTCTGGTTTCATATCAATATAGATCAAGTCCTGTTCTTCAAACATCATTAAAAACCCTGTTGTAGGATTTGGTGTTGTAGGAACAAGGACCGATATCAGGTTTTTTCCCGTGCTTGCGCAGCAAGTAGGAGGTGATTCTCTGGCGATGAGGCCCACTACAAAGACCCCTGGTCTAGGGAATTCCACCATAACCACTTTTTGAAAGCTTTTTTTATCCGAAACAAAAAGAGTTTTAATCAGGTCTTGTGATGTTTTATATACTGTACTGATAAGGGGGATTTTACAGAGGATCTTATCGGTAAAACTAATCAAAGAATGCAGTAAAAACCATCGCGCGACAAAACCTAAGGCAAGAGTGCATATAAAAAGGGCGAGCAGAATCAGAATACGGCTGATATAGCCGATAAGTTGATCTTCTGAAAAAATAAACAGACCCTTACTGATTGCCGGAATATGTTTGAGAGCTCCTGAAACAAATCCTATAAAAGGAGCTGTAAAAAAGTTCACTAAGAAGAGAAAAACAGCCACGGTAACTGCAAGCGGCAGTAAGATTACAAGACCTGTAATAAAATATTTTTTCATTAGCTCTCCTTACTGTAGTCGGTAAATACCTCTGCTCTAGAGCCTGTGCTACGGAAGACTTTCTGTATTATGTTCATGATGATTTTCGGCTTCTTTGATGTTTTGAATGCTTGTGTTTTTTTGTATGTGCAGCGGGATTTTTCTCTCTTCTTCGTCCCATAATTTGCCATTTTGATTCCTGGATAATAAAGTCAACCGAAAGTAGTTGCACCGGTATCTTATCGCCTACAGCATGCCTTTTACCTGTTCTTTCTCCTATAAGGGTGTTTTGTCGTGGCTCGAAAATGAAATAATCGTCTTCTAGTTCAGAGATATGGAGAAACCCTTCAAGTGAATAGGGCGGGATTTCAAAAGAGATACCAAATGATTTGACTTTAGTAATGGTTCCTTCGAAAATTTGGTCCGGATCTTTGTCGTGGTAAAGCTTTAATAGTCGGAGTTTTTTCAGCGTTTTGACACTCATTTCTGCTTTAAAGCTAAGTCGTTCTCTGTCAGAACACTCGATGGCGACAAGCTCGAAATTTGTCGTGAGATCCTGCTCGTTAAATAATACCCTTTGCACGACAAGATCGGGATATCGTCGAATTGGGCTAGTGAAATGGCAGTAATGCTCTAAAGCAAGACCAAAGTGTCCGATATTTTCTGCAGCATAGGAGGCAAGCTTCATGCTTCTAATAAAGGCGATAGCTAGTTGTGTAGCAAAAGGGCTTCCTTTGACTTGTTCGAATAACTCTTGCAGGTCTGTTGTATTTGTACTGTCTTTTAATGGGAATCCAAGGGAGCGGGCCAGGACCCCAAAATCTTCGAGGTTCTCTGGAGCTGGATCCTCATGGATACGATAGAGCACTGGTTTATTTTGTTCAGACAGAGATTTGGCAACGACTTCATTAGCCTTAAGCATAAATTCTTCTACAAGCTGGTGAGATAGGTCGTATTCTATAATTTTAAAACCAGTAGGCATCCCATTTTCATCGATCTCTAAGACTACCTCAGGTAGAGAAAAGTCGATGCTACCTCTTCCATATCGTTTTTTCTTTAAAAGAAGGCATAGCTCTTTCATGAGCAATAAGGTGGGGGCATGGTGATGGGCTTTTTTGCCGTCTAAAATTTCTTTGGCTTGTTCATATGTAAAGCGTGTTTGACTAAAAATTACAGAACGTTTGATCTGGTGTGTGATCAGGGTCCCTTCTTCATCAAAGGTCATCAGAACGGAAATACATAACCTTTCTGTATCAGGACGCAGGCTGCAAAGGTGGTTAGAGAGCTCTTCTGGTAGCATAGGGATACATTTACCAGGAAAATAGGTCGAATTGCCTCTTAAAAACGCTTCTTTATCTAGAGCAGACCCTTGAGGGACATAATAAGCTACATCAGCAATATGAACCATTAGATGATAGCCTTTATCATCTTTTGATAGGGAGAGAGCATCATCGAAGTCTTTTGCAGTTTCTGGGTCTATAGTAAAGGTTTCTTTCTTAGTCAGATCGAGTCGATTTTGTTTATCTTTAGGGCTGAGCTCCAATCCATATGCTTTGGCTTGCGCAAGTACTGCCGATGGAAATTGATTTCTCAGCGAAAACTCTTCAACAGCTGCAGGTATATCTAAAGAAGCGTTAGAAATATGCCCAATTATATGGGATATTTCGCATACTGGCGCTTTATTTTGACCTCCCCATTCGAGAACTTTTAGAATGATTCTATCTCCGATCTTTACAGGGAATAGTTCAGAATAGGTAACTTCAGCAGGACGTTGCGATCCAAATAAAGGGATAAAGGCAATCATCCTTTTGCCTTCATCTATGCTTCTTATAACTCCAGCTAAGTGAGATCGGCTTCTTTTAACGATGTTAAGAACTTTTCCTTCAGGGCCCTTGTCTTTTTTAGAGGAGGGAAAAACAGCAATTTCCACTACATCTCCATCGACTGCGTTTTCTGTCAGGTGCTTTGGAATGAATACGTCTTCGGTAAGCATAGAAGCAGCGTCGGGTATAACGAATCCAAAGCCTCTTGGATGCATCCGTAATATCCCAGTGGCTGTAGGTTGTTGAGTCTCTTCTTTGAGGGCTAGGTGGATCTTGTTTTGAGTGGTTTCGATCGTCGCATCGCAGATCAGAGCAGTAAGAATCTGCTTAGCAAGAACCGTTTCACTCGCAGGCAGGTCGAGTGCTGCCAGCAGATTTGTTTGGCTGAGCGGGATATATCCTGGCTTATTTAGAAATGTATGGATTTTTGTTGTAATTTCTTCTTTTAGGGCATCAGAAAAGATCAATGTCTTTTTTTTCGGTTTCGTTATTTTTTTTGTCATTCGGCCTATTGTGTGTTTAGGTATCCTTTGAATAGAAGTGCTTTCGTTGAGTTCTCAGGAATGTAAGCAGATATGAGAATCAATATCGATAGCTTGTGCACTCTATACATATTTTTGTATCCCGTCAGTATAGAAGCAGTTCTTTATTTCGGAAGAAGATTTTGCGATTGTACGTTAAATTTTTTTTCCTGGGTTGTTGACACCCTGTTTGATAAGAGCACATATCACGATGAAACGGGAAATAGGAGATCCCTATATTTACCCTGAATTACACAGGGAGGGCTACTGGACCTTTGACTTCAATGTCCGTTCTTTTTTGTAGATGATGAGCCAATGCTCTTCAGTTCGTGATGCAGTTCTCGAACAGCAAAAAAAACAGGGGGTTTTACCTGCTTCCCTTAAGAGGTATACTCAGTCAGGTACATCATGCTCTTTTTATGGATTTGTGACTAGGACTCTAATCTTATAGAGGAGTTTGAGAGCGCTAGCAATCGAGTGGGTTTATAGAGCTTTATTTGTTAATATTTTGATTTAATTTAATGTAAATGATTGATGGGCAGTATCTCGACTGTGTGCAATTTTATGATCAACGTGCTGAGGCTCATCGATTGTAGGATTGGACAAAAAAAATCACTGAATTCGAGCTGCTATACAAAATTTTTGGAATGTAAAGCTGCGATTTCAGAAACGCTTGAGAAATTTAATGGGGGATTAAAAAGAGGGTTGCATAGGAGAATTACACTCAAAAAACGCAATATTCTGCAGTATAGTTGCGTCTTCATGGTTTTTTTTGAGAACTCGGCATCTAGTTGTTATTTTATAGGCTTTCTTTCAAAACTCAGGAGAGTATTAGACATGAGCATAGCAATCGTCATAGGTCCTACGCCCCCAGGTACAGGGGTAATAGAGCTGCATTTGGGTGCGACATGAGCAAAATCTACGTCACCGAGAATTTGTTGCCTGCCAGAGGATGTCTCGACTCGATTGATTCCAACATCAATAACACACGCACCTTCTTGGATCATATTTTCCTTGATAAAATGAGCTTGCCCTACCGCTGCAATTAAAATATCTGCTGATTTGCAAATATTCTGCAAGTTTTCGGACATACTATGGGCGATGGTGACTGTTGCGTTGCAATCGGGTGCTTTCTGCATTAGAAGAGCTGCAAGAGGTTTTCCTACGATAGAGCTGCGTCCGACAATCACTACATGTTTGCCAGAAATGGGGATATTGCTGTGTATTAGTAGAGAGTGTATTCCTAGGGGGGTGCATGGGCAAAAACAGTGAGGATTCCCAAGCAATAAATTCCCCATGTTCATAGGATGAAACCCATCTACATCTTTACTTGGGTCTATGGCTTGTATAATTCGGTGTGGGTCGATATGGGGAGGCAGCGGCATTTGCACTAGTATCCCATCTATACTGGGATCTTCATTAAACTCCTCTATTTTCTCGATAAGCTTTTGTTCCGTAATAGTAAAAGGTAGATGCTCATCGAACGAGAGAATACCCAGTTCTTCACATTTCTTTTTCTTCATCGCAATGTAAATTTTGGAAGAGGGATTCTCTCCGACTAAAAGAACGGCAAGACCTGGTTTGCGCCCTGGCATCTTTTCAATGGTAGCTGCGATTTTTCTTGCTACCTCGAAGGCGATTTTTTTTCCATCAATTAGCTGTGTCATAAAGATTCCTTGAGTAACCTCTTCATTTCTTCATGTAACCTGCCATTGGTTGCAAGGACAGACTCTCGTGTGTGGTATGGTCTTGAGGTTCCTTCATAGTTGGTGAGCTGTCCTCCGGCTTCTTCTAAAATCAGTTTGCCAGCTGCGATATCCCAAGGTTCTAAAGAAGCCTCCCAATAAACATCGAAGCGGCCGGCGGCTGTATAGGCTAGATCGATCGCTGCCGATCCAAGCCGGCGGATAGGCAGACCTTTGTGTAGGGCCCGCGCCATGTGATCAATACACTGGAGAGGGTTTTCATCGACATTATAGGGGAACCCTGTGGCTAGAATAGCCTGTTGTAGGTCAGAGGTGCTCGATACCTGCAAACGTTTGCCGTTGAGAAAAGCACCTTGGTCTTTTTGTGCGGTAAATAGTTCTTTAGTAATAGGTTGATAGATCACGGCGCATGCAATCTCTCCCTTCACTACGACAGCAATACTGATACTGAATAAGGGGATGTTATGAGCAAAATTAACAGTTCCATCCAGAGGGTCAATGACCCATATGACATCGGATCCTAGATCTTGTAACCCACTTTCTTCAGCAAGAATGGTATGATGGGGGAATTCTTGCGTGATGATTTCGATAATGAGCTTTTCTGAAAGAGTGTCATATGCGGTTACGAGGTTGTGTTTTCCTTCTTTAGAGGAGATAGTATACGAAGTATTAAAACCTTTAACAAGCTCTTCTCCCGCCAGAAGGGCGCAACGAATAGCAACTAAACAGTAACGGGCTATGTCTAATTTCATGAGCGTGTCTCTTCTGTTTTTTTAAGGCGTTCTTTCCATTTTCCAGATCTTATATAAATGTATAGACGCATAGGCACAGTAAAACATAGAAATGCATATAAAGCATCGAAAATAGGCGTTAGTAAAGCTTCAGAGAGCATAAGATCAAAGGTAATCACAAACTGTTTATGGAATATAGTAGTAAGTGTGATTAGGATAAGGGCGTAGACCGAAGAGATTAAGGAGGTATATAGCGAGAGGGCTACTGCTTTTTCTTCAAAAAAATGTCGTTTATGATAATAGCAAATAGGGGTTGCTAAAGCAAAACACAGAGCGTGGAGCCCATAATGATGTTGCGATGAACAGGTGTCAATAAATAATCCACAGAATACAGAGATCCATAGCGATTGAAGTAAACTCGTTCTGTGAAAGGCGATGGCTAATAGGGGGGCAAAGGTAGCCAGTTTGATATCCGGTATAAAAACAGAGGCGAAAAGAGTGCATAGGGTAGCTAAAAGAAGGGGAAGCCAGAACGGTGTGGTTTTCAAAGAACAGACCCTATGGTTATTTTTTAGTAACTCTTGCCTATTTTGTATGCCATCTCCAGGCGGTCTCCACAATATTATGCAAAGAGGAATGTTTAGGATGCCAGTTCAGAATTTCCTTGGCAAGGGTTGCAGAGGCAATAAGGGAGGCTGAGTCAGGGGAAGGGGTGTGTATGATCCGTTGTATTTTTTTGCCTGAAAATTCTTCTATCTTATCTATCACTTCTTTAACAGAATACCCTTGGCCTGTACCGAGATTAAGATGCTGGCTATAAGAGTTTTGCATCAGCCAATTTAAAGCTTTGATGTGGGCATCAGCTAGGTCAGATACATGAATATAATCGCGCACAGCTGTTCCATCCCCTGTCGGATAGTCTGCGCCATAGATCTCTATTGCATCCCTTTGACCAATGGCTGTTTGCATGATCAGGGGGATAAGGTGAGTTTCAGGCGTATGTAATTCACCAATTAGACCTGACGGGTCGGCTCCGGAGGCATTAAAATATCGGAGATAGATGCTATGGATCCCGTGGGCTTTTTCAAAGTCCTCGATGATCATTTCAGCCATGAGTTTGGATTTCCCGTAAGGATGAATGGGGGATTTTATATGCTGTTCATCAATGGGTAAATATAAAGGATGGCCAAATACAGAGGCAGTACTTGAGAATACCAATTTTTTGATGTCACATCGAACCATCGATTGTAAAAGAGCGAGGGTTCCTTGCGTGTTATTGTCATAGTATTTACCTGGATGGATCAGAGATTCTCTGACATTAATGTAAGAGGCAAGATGAAACACAGCTAATGGCTGATATTGACTGAATACACTGCAGAGTCGTTCTTGATCATGGATGTCACCTTCTATTAAAGGCCCCCACTGTACAGCCCATCGATGACCCCCTTCTAGGTTATCATAGGTAATAGGATTGTATCCTGATTCCGCGAGCGCTTTACAGACATGACTGCCGATATAGCCGGCACCTCCTGTGACTACAACGGCTGCGCCTGCGTGCATTAAAAAGCACCTTTTGGAAATATCAACAGAGGCAGGGTTTTTACAATCAGCTGCAAGTCTAAAATAAGGGATTGTTTTTCGACATATTCTTCCTCTATTTGGAGCCTTGCTTCAAAAGGGATCAGACTCCTGCCAGATATTTGCCATAGACCTGTGATGCCTGGTTTTACGGTATAGATCTTTCCGCGGCCGTATTTCACAACATGAAAGACTTCTTCTTTCGAAAGAGGGCGGGGGCCTACTGTACTGAGATCTCCTTTTAAAACATTCCAAAACTGAGGTAGTTCATCTAGGGAAGTTTTCCTAAGAAAGGCTCCAAGTTTGGTGATCCTAGGGTCATGCCTTAATTTAAAATGTTCTTTCCATTCTTTATGCAGATCAGGGTTTGAGCTTAGCAAATCATTAAGTTTTTGCTCGGCATCCGGGCTCATACTGCGAAATTTCCAGCAGGAAATGACTTTTCCAGCCGCTCCGATTCTTTTGCTGTCATAAAAGACAGGTCCTTTAGAGGTTGTTTTTATCATAAGAGCCAGAATCAGATACAGAGGGAAAAGCAAAACAAGGATACTTAAGCTGAATCCAATATCGAAGCACCGCTTGGGTATATTGGGTTTTACCCCTTGATTCTTACTAAAAAAAGAGGAGAGGGCGGTATCTACATCCAAATCTGTTATTTCTTGCATAAGGGTCTTCTTTATTTACTATGCAGTGTATGGTACTTTTATTTTTAGAGCAATTTTTTCGTAACCCATCGAAGAAGTGCTGTTAAAAACTCATTCTGCCTGTTCAATCTCGAATTGCACAGAAAAGGTATAATTTCACATGTATTTTTTGTGCAGGACACCTGCAAAGTCACCCGATAAACCCCTTATAATACCATTTATCAAACTTCAGTCATAGCCCATTCTCTTGAGCATAACTGACGCACAGCAGCGACAGTTGAGGTAAAATCATTCCAAGCATCACAACAGCTCTCCAGAATATGTTCATACGAATCGAACCAGCGATTCGCTCCAGACGCCTGTTCGGTTATTTTAGATAGATTCATTTCCGGATCCTTAACCTTAGGGCTCTTAACTACCTGGAAAAAGCACTGAAAGTCAACACCAACCACGAGCCAACTCAACTCAATAGAACAAAAGCGCTGCTGGCTTTAGGATATAAAAAACAAGGGCTACTCCAAGCCCTCCTAATAGAGAAAAGCAAAGAACCAGAGATCGCAAGGGAGGCAATGGCTCTTGTTATGGCCTATACCTAATGAGGTCGGCATGATAAAACGGATGGACAATAGATAGCGCGCTATGCCTTTCCATGCCCCTACAAAATAAGAGCCTCCCTTCTGGACGAATTCTTTAGATACAAATACCCGTTTCAGCTATGTTTTTTTATTTTATGAATACTGAAAAGTGAATATGAAAAAAGCATCCCTCTTACTCCTGCTTCCCCTTATTATAGGGATAGGAGCACTCACCCATCTGGGCTACCTGTATTTTCATCAAGAATGTGGCCCTAAAGACTTTTCGTATTCCTACCCGCTAAGCTCTGACGACCCTCTACCTATCGACTCGTTGGAAAAAGAACAGGTCAAGCAGATCCTCTCTCAGCATTTCACCTACTTAGGAAGGGGTAAACAGATGACAGCCTTTCTTAGCGCGGATGACCAATATGTAATTAAGTTTTTCAATCCTCGAGGATTTGTCCGAGACACGTGGTTTCAAGATTGGCACAAATGTAAGCGTTTGATTTCGATGAAATGGATCTCTCATGCCTACCTAAAAAGAAAAGCTAGATTACGCGTTCTAGCAGATCGACACCGGATGGCTTTTTCTGATTTACGTAAAGAGTGTGGCCTTTTGTATATCCACGTTAATGAGTCAACTAAACTCGAGCTAAAAATCACTGTAACCGATAAAGATCAAAATGAAGTGGTCATGAATTTACTTGAATGTCCTTTCGTGCTCCAAAAAAAAGCAACAATTGCCACAGACTACTTAGATACCTTATTAGAAGAAGGGCAGATCCAAGCATGTGAACACGCGGTAATGCAAATTGCTGATCTATTTTTTACAAGAGCAATTAAAGGATATACGGATCGGATACAAACCCTACATAATAATTATGGTTTTCATAACGGGGATGCTGTACAAATCGACTTTGGAAGAATCACAAAATCCCCAACCGACCAGCCCATACATAAAGAAGAATTAGCTCGGATTTTTCATCAATTGCAAAAAGCCGTTAGTACCCGATATCCCAAGCTTACTACCTATACCAAAGCAATGCTCGATCAGAAACTATGCGCCTATGAGCAAAAATCTCTCACTCGGATTCAATAGCCAGACTTAGAATGCAGGCGAGAATAAATCTTGTCTCTCTGCATTTTCTAATTCAATAGGTTACCATCCCTCAGTGAGGATAAGATCGAATTTTACTTGCTACGATTTTGAAACCAATGGTAATACCATTTATCGAAATTAACCTTTAGTCATAGACCATTCTCTTGAGCATAACTGACGCACACTACCACAGTTGAGATAAAATCATTCCAAGCATCATAAAAGCTCTCCAGAATATGTTCATACGAATCGAAGCAGCGATTCGCTAAATATCGATCTTGCAGTACTTGCCATACCTGCTCTGTAGGTGGTAGACGCTAGGTAGAGCATGGTCAACGCAGAAATTTTCTCTAAGCAAAACTTGTACATCTTGACCACGCACTCTTCCCCCTTCACGATTTTCTTGTAATTCTTATATTAATTGCCAAAATTTCTCTTCTTGTTCAGCAGGCAATTTTCTTTTGCGGCCTTTACTAGGCTTTTCTCGCAATCCATGTATACCTTCGGAGATAAATCGCATTAACCACTCGCGCAGAGTGGGAAAAACAATTTGCAACATTTCGACAACTTCAGTTTTTGTTTTTCCTGATTGATTATGCTTCTTCTGAGCAGAGGGTAAGCGGTAAGCGAGGCCATATCAGAACTTAATTTTTAGGAGCCCAATTCTGAGGCAGAAGTTCGTGGAGTTTCTTATAGGGATTGGATTCTACGCAGCACATCTTCAAAATAAAGGCTGGGATTGATTTTTAGAGCTCGGCAAGTTTGAGATAAGCAGTAGATAACTGCTGATCCCTTGCCACCACCTTCATTGCCCACAAATAACCAGTTCTTTCTTCCTATTACAATTAGCTTGAGTGCTCTTTCCTCAACATTGTTATCCGGCCTGGCGTAGGGATTTGGGATGTAGTTCTTTAAATAAGGTGCCAGTCCCATAAAATAGCCTATAGCCCCAGTTAGCTTTGATTTGGGAAGTATTTTAGTCGTAAGTATTGCTTTAACTTTCTTCACTAACGAATCTATTATAGGCGAGGCTTCTAATTCTCTAACCCTAACACGTTCTTCGGGGGTCTCTATTTTGAGCTTTTTCTCGATCTCAAAAATCTGCTGAATATCCAGTAACACTTCTTCTCGAAACTTAGGATCCGCACTTTCTGCTTCTACAAATTTCCTTCTAATATGGCTTCAGCATGGACACCACGTCCTGTCTTTATCTTTAGCTTCTTTTTCATAGGCCCCATATTTATCTGAATGGAATACACCCTTGTAGCCTTGAAGAAAATCTTTAAAGCTTTGGTGCTTTCTATCAGTGAAAAATCGGTAGATTCTAAGAGGAGGATCTAGCGATTCTCCTCCAGCCATTACCGTCATATAGCCTTGCTTAGTTTTTCCGGTGCCCGGAGCTAAAATATCAACAGGAGTCTCATCGACAAAAACATTTCCGGATTTTTTTATTTCTTCTTCCAGAAGATCATAGAGAGAAGTTAGATCTCCTCCTATCTTTAGAACATAGTTGGCTAGAGTTTGTCTTGAGATATATACCTGACTCCTAGTCATCATTTCTGATTGACGATAGAGGGGCAGATGATCGCAGAACTTCTTTGTGATAATGTCTGCAAGGATGCTCTCATCTACTGAACATCGAGCAATAATACTATCAGGAAGTTCAGGCGTTTTAATCCCTTCATCAGGCCTGCCGGGGACGGCGTATTTCTTTCTGATGATTTCTTTGACAAAGTAAGAGCTGGCTTTCATAGCCAGATTTCGAGAGGATTCTTCACCTATACAGACCAGAGTAAGATCCGTTACAGCATCTACTTTCTGATCTTCTAGAAGATCAATCCAGGTCGATACCCTATCAATGAGCATCAATACTGCAAACTGATTCTTCTCAGTATCGATAAGTTTATTGCTACTCAAAATCCATTATACGCAGAGACACTTCTCTACATGTGGCTAGCTCAATCTGCTGCAAGACAAAAAAGAAGAGGATTTGAGGTGAATGAAGTCTTTGCAATCCGCTTTCAGGATTTAGGGGCAATACCACTCTTTTGTGAGAACTATAAGGCAAAAGAAGGCAAAGTAACGATCCCAAGAAAAAGCTTCCCTATCTCTCTTTCACTAAAAACTCTTGCCCAGTTTTATGCTGACCAGAGAGTCGCTACTGAGCCGATTTTTACATTTGATCGTTCTTCTATTGAAAATTGCCTAGGTGAACTGGCTGAAGAATTAGGAGATGAGTTTTTTAGCTCGCCTATTACTCCAGAGACATTTCTTGAACTCGTAAGACCAGGAAATGTCCATCGTTATATGCCTCAACGCAAGATTTTATCCAAAGAAAGCGCAGGAAATAGTAAAACCAGTTTGTAGATCAAATCTAGAGTAGGATTACATCTTTTTTCAAGTCTTTGATAACTATAAATTGCTTTCATTCCCAATTGATCAGCAGCTTCTCTTTGCGTTAATCCCTGCTTTATTCGTTGATATCGAATAGAAAAAGCAAGAGCTACGGAAGGATCGACACGAACCTCAACAACATTACGCTCTTCTTTGATGGATGCTTTGGGCATAGGAGCTAAATATTCATAATCTTCAACCTCCTCTAAATAGAGATTGAGAGCTTCTTGCATATTTAAATCTAAATCTTCTTTTGTATCAGCTTGGGTAACGCATCCTGGAAGCTCGATACATTCAGCCCAAAAGCCCTCTTTGTGAACTTTAAAATGGTATCGCATTACTTATCTCCCTCAAGTTGTTTCCTCAGAGCCATCTCAAGACCCTTCTTCAGCTCGTTATGTCCAGGAATGATCACCGTCTTATTTCCTTTTCTGAGTTTCATGTAAGAGCCCTTTCCTCCTCCCTTCACTTCCTCATACCCCTGTTTCTTGAACAGCTTAGCAAGTTCTTTTCCACTAATCGGCACGATCACTCTCTATTCTGAATATACCTTTTATTATACCAAATATATTTGGTAAGTCAACGTCCCCCCCCCCCCACAGAAAGACACCCAACCTATTGCCTACAAATATGTTAAGAAATATTTCATGCCCTGGTATTCCGAGGGTCCAATTGTGCTTACATAGGATGTTGGGAAGAGTTCGGGCATGTTCATGTCTGTTTTTGAAATTAACAGAACAAGGAGATGTTATGTCAGAACTCAAACCAGAATATGTCACCAAAAAGCAATTATCACACGATCCTGCACTTTGTTTCACAGAGGCAATGCTCAGCTATTACCTGCTACATCATCGACGCAATGACCTTGATCGAGCGGTGAGAAAAATCGGCAGAAAACTAGTGATCAGAAAGGACCTTTTTCTTGAATGGATTGAGAATCAATCGAAGGGGGGTCATCGTGGTTAACGAAAAAGAAGAATCCGCTCTCCAAAACAGCGAAAGCGGCCTCAAATTGCCCGACTCCATAATAACATATCCTCAATATTTCTCACCTAGAAGAGATTTCGAAGCAGAAATCATAGAACATATGAAAACAAATACCATTGATTACTCAGGATCAATCAAACTGGATGGTCAAATTCATCGGTTTTCAACAGACAGCAAACGCAATCAAAAAGATGAGTGGTATTCCGCCAATATCTGGACCTTTCATGTAAAAAGCTAGGCAGCCTGCTCTTATGGTTCATGGAGCCGACAAGATGAGGGTTGGTTTCGTTATGAATCGTGGGATTTGAGCAGGGAAAGTTTCTCTGAAGAAGAGCTAGAAGCACTATAAATTTGGGAAAAGGCATCAAAAACGCCCCTTTGCCTTGAGCACACAGTCTATTTGGAGAAAAAGAAAATTCAGCCATATGTTGCGCGCTTCGGAAAACACCGAAGAAATGACAGAGAATCGTTAATCATATTAGCAGTCTTAACCGAACTTTACCTCTGGCGAGGGGTCTATAAAGCGACTTTCCAGGCGTCCTACATCCGTCCCCACCGAGCATTGAAACTATTTTATTTAATAGAGAATAGTATTGGTATTTAGAAGGATAGCTCTTTTGGATGATAGAATCTGATCCATGATTACTTAATTATTTGGTTTTCTTAACATTAAATGAACAATTAAATATTATAATATAAACTATAATATAATTAAAATTATTAAATAAGGAGCGAAGGTATGTCATTAGGGAATAGGATAGGAGCCTCATCGGGTAGTAGTAGCTTCGGTGCTGCTGCTTTAGGGGGGCCTCAGAGAGGGGTTGTTCTGCTAGATTCATTTATATTACATAACGTACTTAGATCTGTGGGTCCTGGTGCTCAGGCAGCAGCTACTTTAAGGGGACGTGTAGAGTTAGGTGGAGAGGATCTAGGAGTAAGGTGTGTTGATGGAGGTGTCTATCCGGCAGCCTGTTTTACTGAAGAGGGTGTGCAGAGGATGGGGGATGGGTTT
>CAMDPQ010000002.1 GCA_945905275.1 Chlamydia trachomatis | reverse complement strand
GAGCTGATAGACCGAAGTCTTGGTAGATTGATGTGTGCGATATTTGCTTGAATATGGGAATAGAGGTTTATTATAAATGGATCCTTACTGTGAAATGGATCTCTTTTTAACATAAGAATTGTGCATGTTCCATCTGCCTGAATCGTTGCGAAGCGGGGGCTAGCATCTAGAAAGGACATATCCCCAAACACATCGCCTCTTTCCAATGTTTTAATAAGAATTTGCTGAGAGTGGTCCACATTCCATTTTAAACACGATGCGGTTCCCGATACAATAATATATAGAGCATTACAGGAATCATTTTCATGAAAAACCACTTCTTGTGATGCAACTTCTTTGACTAGGATGTGACTTGCCAGAAAATGAATTTCTTTCTCTGTTAAACAGTTGAATAAGAATAATTTTTTTATAAACTTTTTTATTTCATTCTGGTTCATTTTTTTAACCGTGCTTATTTTTATGTGATATTTATTTTAAAATAATAAGTCAATGAGGGAGTTGTGAAACTAGCTCCATTTTTTGTTTATAAGGCTGTCTGATCGGATTAAATGGTTCTTTCCTACCCCCAAGGGCACTATGCACATCCACTCAATCAAATATTTTACAATTTGCTTGCTGGCAGCGCTTATCATTTAACGGCCTCTTGTTTTTCTTGTTTTTCTTGTTTTTTGCATTTTTACCGCTTTATATGATCAGTTGATGCAATCGATCAGACGCAAGGATTAAAAATACCAATCATCAAAGGGTCCATGCGATAAGTACTCTGATACAGGGGGATTTATTTCTTAGAGACTATAGTCATTCAATTGAGACTAATATGGTTTTTAGGGACCACGATAGGGATCTCGGGATAGGCTCTTACTTCACTCGCCTTAACCCAGTTTTGCATCGCTAAATTTACGTTTTGAAGAAGGAGCAATTTGTAGTGCATTGCGGTATTTCGTAATAGTCCTCCTGGCACAGGGGAAGCCCCTGCAGCGCATTTTTTGAACCAGCTCCGTATCTGATAGGGGGTGATTTCTATTTTCTTCCTGGATCATTTTTTGTAATAGTTGCTTTGCATTATGCGAAGAAACCGAATTGGGTTGTGTATTGCATCCCCTAGAAAAAAAGAATTTTAAAGGTAGGGTCCCTTGCTCCCAGAACAGGTATTTTTGTGAAACCGCTCTTGCGATCGTAGATTGATGCACTCCAAGCGAGGTAGCTAGTTCTTCATAGGTCATCGGGAGTAGTTCATTATTCCCTAAATCAAAAAATGGGGCTTGTTTTTTGATGATATATTGCATCATAGCAATGAGTGTACTGTTGCGTCTTTGGATAGATCGGGAAATCCATTGTGCCGATGTATGATGCTTTACTATGAATTTTTGATCGGATCTAGACAGGGTGGGATAAAGAGATTGGTAATCGGGATTTAATCGAAAGCGATCAATAATCGACTGATGAATGTGTATTTGCCATTTCCCTTCTATTTTTTCTAGGATCACATCGGGAATCAGGGGCTGACTTATTTTTTCTCTGAAGCGCAGTCCTGGGCAGGGATCTAAGAGAGAAACTTCTTTTTTGATGATCGATTTGATTCTACATGCAGGGAGGTGGCATTTTTGTTCTAAGAACGAGAATTTCTGTTCTAATAATTCCTTATAGTAATTTTTTATGACCCAGTATGTTACGGTGTCTTTTTTTTCTAATGCAACAAGCTGGAGTAGAAGTGATTCTTGTGTAGACCGGGCTGCAATGCCTGGAGGGTCCATCTGTTGGATCTCTTGGAGAACACTCTTTATTTTTTCTGAGTTTTCCCAGGATAGTAGATCCTTAGGGATCTCTGTAAAGAATCCTTTTTCATCTAAATTACCAATAATCTGCTCAGCTATCCAGAGATCTTCTTTCCTAGAAAAAATCAACGCACTTTGATTCATAAGATGTTGATATAAAGAGAGAGTCTGTTCTGTGGCGTCTGCTAGATAAGACAAATCAGCGGAGGACTTGTTATCGGACGGGCTATACCATCCCTCCTCCTCACGAGTTGTTTCTATCTTTTCTAGAATAGGGTTGGCAGATAGCTCTTCTTCTAGCCACTGGTCCAGCTCCATCACCGGCAGCTGCAAAATGCAAAGAGCTTTTTGCATAGAGACAGATAGTAGGAACTGCTGTTGTAGTTTAACGGTTAGTTTTAGTTCTAAATTAGTCATTAGCTTTTTAAGTTCTTTTGTATTACATATAAAGGACTCTGAAATTATCTGTATATATTTAAGTTTTATTAGTATGTTTTATTGAAAAAAAATGGTTGTTCTGGTAGTTTCACGCATTAGTAAGAAAAAGGGAGTTATGGATCAGAAAAGATGCGCCATCTTTAGTTGCTTGGGCCTGGGAGATGGGTTGATTGCCCTAACCTTATCGAATAATCTTTTTCAAAATGGGTTGCAAACAATGACCTTCCACCCCTTTTTACATTCTTTGCAGGATTGGTTTCCTTATTTGCCCATGCAAGGATTTCCCCATAAAGAACGTCTGCTATTAGAGTTAGAAGGGTATCATCGCTTTTATATTTTTTTCGAAAAAAGCCAGCGGATGCAACAGGTTATCGATTTTTGTAACACCAATTTTCCAGATCGCACCCTAATTATTAATCCTATTGCTACGAAAAATACCGATTATATGTATTGGGAAAATGCTCGATTTAATGGCGCTCTTCCTTTTGTAGATAATATTCAGAATTTTTGTCGGGATATTGTAAAACTCTGCTCTATAACAAAAGAAAATGGGATTCAAGCCACACCCTCTTTTATGCAAAATAGATTCCCTAAGCGTATTGTGATCCATCCGACAAGCTCACGTCAGGGAAAAAATTGGCCTAAAGAGAAGTTTATTAAGGTGGCAGAAAAGCTTAAAAAGAAGGGGTTTGATCCCTGCTTCATTTTGACACAAGAAGAGCGTAAGGATTGGCCCTGTACTAATTTTCCCACCCCTGACTTAGTAGATTTAAGGGATCTTGCCGGTTTTATTTGTGAGTCGGGTTGGATGATTGGTAATGATTCAGGGATTGGGCATTTAGCCTCTTGTCTAGGCCTTAGAACTCTTATCATATCGAGAAGTTCAAAGACCTCTTGTTTTTGGAGACCTTCTTGGAGTCCTGGCAGCGTCGTACACCCCTCCAAGCTGATCCCTAATATTAAAGGTTTAAGATGGAGGGATAGGCATTGGCAAAAATGGATCTCTATCTCAAAGGTCGTTAGAGCATTTTGCCAGTTAGTTAATACCCACTAATTTGGCATATTTTGCGACCAAGGTTCTTGTGGTACTCGCTTTGGCAAAGAAGACATCATAGGTAAGACCCAGTGAGGTTTGGTATACTTTATGAACAATTCCTGCTCCAAAATCTTTATGCAGTACGGTTTCTCCTGGCTGAAAGACCATCTCCTCATCGGGCTCTTCTAGATGAGTTTCAGATAAGGATCCTTTTTGCAGAATCTGCATATAGCTAGAGGGGATTTCTTTCAGGAATCGACTGGGCCTCATCGATCTTGAGCCTCCCCATAGAAATCGGGATCGTGCAGCGCTCAGGAATAGATTCTCTTTGGCTCGTGTAATGCCTACATAACAAAGTCTTCTTTCTTCTTCGATGCTGGCTTCATTTTCTTTTACATTGATATGAGGAAGGAGGTCTTCTTCCATGCCCACTAAAAAGACAAGTCGAAATTCCAATCCTTTCCCATTATGTAGAGTCATCAGTCGTATGCAGTCCTGTTGTTCCTGATCACTCGATACAGACGACTTGAGGGTGAGTTCTTCGAGAAAGCTTGCAAGATCGGGAAAATGGGCTTCTTGTTGCCACTCAGCAGCTTTGGATACAAGCTCTTGAATGTTTTCTTTTCTTTCCGCCCATGTTTCCTGGTCTTCTTTTAAGTAATCAAGGTAACGACTCCTTTCAATGGCTGAAGAAATAATCTCATCCAGTTTCAGATCAGCTTTACGCATTTCTCTAAGACACAAGATGGTCTGCACATATTCGTTTAGGTTTTCCATTTGTTTGCTGGATAGCTTGGCATCAATTTTTTTTTCTACGATATGGGATGCGGTTGTTAAAATATCTAAAGAGTGCTGTTGAGAAAGAGTTTTTAGCTTTGTAAGCGCTACTTCTCCAAAACCTCTCTTGGGTGTATTGATGGTTCGAGCAAAGGCTAAGAAATCACTCCCTCCAATCACCATGCGAAGCAAAGAAAGGATATCTTTGATCTCCTTTCTTTGATAAAACGACATTCCTCCAATGATAACATAAGGGATGTTCTCTCGCAGAAGAGCATCCTCAAAAGTACGAGACTGGAAGTTCGTTCGATAAAAAATAGCACAATCTTTGAAGGGAATTTTATTTTTTTTGACTAGCTCTAGGAGCTTTTTCACGACAAATTGGGCTTCTTGAGTTTCAGTATCTGCGATAAACAATCCTATTTTCTCTCCATCCCCTTGCTCACTCCATAGATTTTTTTCATAGCGGGAGCTGTTTTTTTGGATCAAGGCATTGGCGGCTTTAAGGATGTTATTACAGCTTCTGTAATTTTGTTCGAGTGTAACGACTTTGGCTCCTGGGTAGTCCTGTTCGAAGTGGAGGATGTTCTGGACGTTTGCTCCACGCCATGAATAGATGGACTGATCTGGATCTCCGACAGCAAACACATTATGGTGTTTACCGGAAAGAAGTTTGGTGAGCGTGTACTGGGCTGTATTCGTATCTTGGTATTCATCAATTAAAATAAAATTCCATCTTGTTTGATAGATCGATAAGACCTCTGACTCTTGTTTCAAGAGTTTCACCGTTAGAAAGAGGAGATCATCAAAGTCCAGGGCATTATATTCTTTTAGCTTCTTTTGATAGAGACTGTATAGCTCATAGAAGCTTGGGTTTTCTATTATATACTTCTCTGGCTCAAGCAGATGATTTTTAGCGTAAGAGATTTGAGAGCGCAGGCTTTTAAGGGTGCTTTTCTCCTCTTTGATTCCCATGCTTTTAACGCACTCTTTGAGCGCTTTTTCGCTATCTTCCTCATCTAAGATTACGAAATGCTCAGAGTAGCCAAGACAGGTAATAGACTCTCTAAGTATCCGGGCAGCTAGGCTATGAAATGTGCATGTAAGCACTTGGGTATCCGCTAGATGTAGTATGCGAGACTTCATTTCTTCAGCCGCTTTATTTGTGAACGTAACCGCCAGGATTTCATTGGCTGGCACGCCCATATCTAGTAGATGTAAGATCCTGTGGATGACAATACGGGTCTTGCCTGAGCCGGCTCCCGCAAGAACCAGCATAGGCCCTTCAATATGTTCAACCGCTGTTTGTTGATGCGGGTTGAGAGAAATAGTATGTTTCATGATCAAGGACTGGGGTAATACAATATCGATAGAGTTATGATATGCGATTGGGAGATATCTCCCAATAGGAACTGTAAACCTTCTCTAGGTAGGAACTGGGGATATGTGTAGATCTCTTACGCTGTGGAGCTTTGCTTGCCCAGGTTCACCAGTTTAAATAATGATGGATTAATAGACAGGGAGACAAGTGCGCTAGCTACGAGTACGTCGTAGCCTACCTCTGGTAGGAGATTAAATTTTAAGGCTTGTTCTGCCAGAATAAAAGAGAATTCCCCAATTTGAGAAAGGGCAATAGCCACAGTCACTGCAGTTCGTGGGGGATATTTGAGTACTGTGGTAATTAAAAAGGCTAACATTGGTTTTACAAGTAGAACAATGGATAATACAAGCAAGAATAGTCCAAAATGTTGGAAGACCGCAAACGGGTTAAACAACATCCCTGCTGAAAGAAAGAAGATGATGATAAAGGTGTCTTTAAGAGGTGTGACTGTCTCGAGAACTTGTTTTCGTAACGGGGTTTGTGCGGTCGACATTCCTGCAATAAAGGCGCCTAAAGCAATCGAGGTTCCAAAAAGGACAGCAGAGCAGGCAGCTATCACAAAAGTAATAGCTAAAATAGTTAATAGAAATAGTTCTTCTGATAATAGAGTCTGTATTTTAGATAGCAGATAGATCACAAGTCTTTTGCCGACAGTCAGCATAATAACGGCTAGGATAAAAAACTTAAAAATAGCCATAGTAAATGCTGTGAATACTTGCGCTGGTGAGTAGCTATGACCGTTCAAGGAAGCCGCAAGGGTAGGGATGAGCAAGATCGCTGCAACGGTAATAATATCTTCTACAATCAGCCAGCCAACAGCAATTTTACCCTCTTCTTTATGAATCAAATGGTTGCTTGCAAGAACCCTCACTAATACCACAGTGCTTGCAACACCTAGAGCCAGACCAAAAAGAATCCCCTCTTCCCAAGACCATCCCATCAGTCTCATAAGAGATGCTGTTATAACGGTTGCTAGAACAGTTTGTCCAATTGCCCCCGGTATTGCGATATTTTTAACGCGAAGAAGATCCTGCCATTTAAAATGCAGCCCTACCCCAAACATCATTAAGATGACTCCGATTTCAGCGAGTTGTTCAGAGATCTCTTTGTCTGCAATAAAGCCCGGCGAATAGGGTCCAATCAAATAACCCGCAATCAGGTAGCCCATAATCGGAGATAGCTTAAATTTTAAAGATAAGTAGCCTAGAATGCTGGCAAAGGTAAATCCAAAGGTGAGGATAATCACGATTTTTAAATGAATTAGTTCAGGCCCCATGGCTTTGTACCCCATGTTATAGCGTATAAAAACTCCCTTATACACGCCGGGCTTTGCAAAGCAAATCATTTTCATTAAGATCTATGTGCCATCATTTTGCAATCTCTCATAACGACTAGATTATTTATGGATAAATTGATGGAGTAGGGAGCTACTGAATTTTCTCGTGTTTTTATGTTGGAGATTTTGCAATCCCAGTTCTTCGATATCGATATGGGAGGGGTATCCTTCTTCTAGAAATAATATTCCCTCTCGATCAAGTAGATCATGCTGATCAAAAAAATGGATGAACTCGGTGGGTGTATGCCCTACGTGCGTTACATGAGTATAGGGGGGATCAATGTAAATGAGAGAGTATCTCTTATTTTGCTCTGCAAGCTTGAGTAGTGCTTGGATGGCGTCGTAACAGAAGATATGAACCTGATTTTCTATATGTAGTGTAGCTGCATTTTGTTGAATACAGGAGGTAGCTCTTCGGTCGTTATCTATAAATGTGGCTGTTGCAGCCCCTCTACTGAGAGCTTCTAGCCCCATTGCTCCGCTACAGGCAAAGATATCAAGAAAATGCGCTCCCTCTATATAGGACTGGGAAATATCAAATACAGATTTCCTCATGAGGCTCATGGTAGGCTTTGTAAGCATTCCACTCGGGGTTTTAATTTCGCGGTTTTTAAACTTTCCACCAATCAGACGCAGACTCATTCAAGTGCAGCCTTTCCATACGTATGTTGCAGGAGTTCTTTTGCTTTCTTAAGATGTTTTGATTTAGGCTCTTTTAAGAAGTCTTCGTATTGTGTTGCAATTTGGGCTTGAGACCATCGACCAAGGAGTTTATTGTCAACATGTGCGTCTTGGAAGGAGATGGGTTTTTCAATATTGATCCATTCACTATCATTTTTAGCCTCTAGGCAAAGGGTCATATCTGATAACCGTTCTATTGTTCCGATAATCACGTAAGGTTCTTGTGCATAGAGAGCGGGTAGCTGCTGCGATTTTGCAAAAACATTGAGTCCCGCTTTGGGGTTTTTTGTGATCATTGAAATGGTGATGTCTTTAGCAATCGGGGTCTTAAGTCCTTTAACAAGCAGAGCAAACTTTCTGGGAAAGGCAGCGTTCGTATCAGAATATAGAAGCTTGCCCCCAGAAATACTACATAGCATATCGAGGTTAACAAGGTTATTTCCATTTCCGACTGCACCGGCATATAACGACATTTTACGGCCGTTTTTTTCGATAAAGGATTTAATGCTTTTCTGTTGATTTTGAAAGCCTTTAGAACTTTGACCATTGGTTAATAGAAGAGCTGTATGCATATGGTCATTGTCCTCAATAAGCGACGACACGCGCTGTAAACCATCTAGCATATCAGAAGAGGATAGAAAATTAGATTGTGAGACTTTATCTAAGAAATCTTCTGCCATCTGCACAGATCGGATATTCAAGGTTTTATTTTGAGGGCTCATGCGCGAGAGTTTTTTATCCAGAACGATGATATTAAAACGATCCCCATCATGCATGCTAGTAAGGGATTTCAGGATGGCTCTTTTAAATAGACTAAATTTATGCTTATCAATCGAGGAAGAGGGGTCTATTAGAAAATAAAAGTTTTGAGGGATCTTTTCATAAGCCATATTTTGTTTAGGTGTAAGCGCTACAGAAAATACATAGCGTCCCGCTTCTGTAGGAGGGGAAATGCTTACCTTCACATCAAAAGAATCACTCCATGAGGTAATAGAGATCATTGTTTTGAGTTTTTCCTCATCTAAAGGAGTATTGCTAAATTTTTCATAAGGGGTGAAGGGCTCGGTATATGTTATAGGAGTGTCTGCAGCAGCTTGAGGCTGTATTGCCATCATCTCTTTGGTTGAAGAGAGTTCTTTCTCTGGAATAGGAGTTAACTCCACTGTTGATTTTAATAGGTTCATCTCTTGAGGGGAAAGGCTTACTTCTGAATGAGATGTCATTTCTTCATAAGACGGAATCTTCTTACCATGAACATGGGAGGAGAGGTCTGCGTCTACTAGATCTGGAGGGTTTGTATCCATAGAAGAGATGGGGGGGAGGAGATTTCTGCCAGCTAAATCGAATTCTTCGATCAGGTGAGTAAGATCTGGCTCGGTACCTATCTGAGTGATAGCCTCCTCGATGTGTATTTTTTCTTTAAATACATCTTGCGATGGATTGAGTCCTCCGGGTTCTCCAAGAGTTGCTTCATGCCCTAATGAAATAGAGTATTCTCGGATCTCTTCTGGATAAGAAGAGCGATCCAGCCCTGGTTCTATAGAAGGGGAAATTCCGATTTGTGCATTCGATGCGATCGCATCAAAAGGAGAAGATGAAGAGAAAAGGATCTCCTCAAAGGTTTCGGCAAGGGACTGATTATTTTGCTCCATACGCGAATGTGTGTCTTCAAAAATGGAGCTCGGAGTCGGTGTGCTTTTTTGAAAAATTGACGTTGCATAAAGAGCTATAGGATTTTTATAAAAAACATATAAAGCCATGCTATGCACAAGGAATGAAGCTGCAATGCATTTACTCATTAGTGAGGTTCTATGTAGATGCTTTTTTAGTAGTTGGATCATAGTGTGTTTTCCATAGACTCCATATCGGAGCGTACTCGTGTTAAAAGATCAGACGGTAAACATGGGTTTTCTGCAAGCTCATACAAGGATTGGCGTGCTTGTTTAATGAGACGATGTGCTGCATGTTTGTTTTTAGTTCCCATTGCTATTTCCGCTTTTTTTCTGCATATAGAGGCATCGATAAACTTCATATAGCTCTCATGGATGATTGCTTTTTCTGGGTAGATAGAGCAGGGCTCGAGGTACTCTTTTGCCGATAGGTTCTCGTCGGAGGAGAAATTTTGTCTGGCCAGTTGTAACAGATGTAATGATTTTTCTCTCTGTTTATCTGGGTGAAGATGAGAGGTTTTACATTGAATATAGGTGAGTGCAGCCTCAAGATGTGTAGGCTCCGAGTGTAATTTTTTTTTGATCTCCAGATCTTTTAATGCATCTAAAAGGGAAAGTAATTCAGGGTTATCTTCTTCGATATGACTTTGACTTAGTAGGGCGTATCTAAGCTTAGATTTTTCAATGACAGCAATATTTCCAATATAAGAAGGGGATAACACAGAGGATTCAATCAGGTGATTATAAGTGTCAATAGCGTCCTGTGGGTTGTTTGCGTGTGCGTAGGCTCGGGCGAGCTCTAGGAGAGATTGTCTTTGGAATTTCCATGCTAGGGTAGGGTGATTTTTCTGTTGGTAAATAAGGGTCTCGAGCACGTCTATTTGTTCGCTTGTTTTGCTTTGAAGTCCTAGTAGTTCTGCCAGTTTTAACATTTCTGTTTCAGAAGAGATGCTTGATTCTTGCAGTTTAGCGGATGGGGGGTAACTTTGGATTTTTAGAACGTGTTCGAGCAGGGTAATCCCTTGTTCTAGCAGGAGGCTCGATGAAGATTCTTTGGCCTGTTGAAAAAAATAATCAGACAGCCAGTTTAGGTTAGTTTTATGGACAGGGCTTCCATTGAGATAGGCATAGTATAAGTGATTAGCGGATTGAGAAATCAGGTAGGTTTTTTCTTTTTCATCCGCAGCATTGGCCAGTTTCAGATATCCGTTATATAAGCGTAGATGGATCGACGGTAGATCAGGGAGTTCTTGCTCGGTAAGTAATGCTTTTTCAGCAGAAGAAATAAACAGGATAGGCTCATCCTCTGATTTAGAATAGAGTTCCGCCATCATGATATAGGCACGTCCTAAATCTTTGGCTTCAGGGTTATTATCGATATAGTCAGTTAGTTGAGTAAGGGCTTCTTCTGCTTGGTTGGTCTGGGCAAGGATTTGACAGTAGGTAAAGTGGTATTGGGTTTTTTCGTCCTTATTTAACGCTTTACCTATTGTTAAGACATTTTTCAGCTGAGAGCCTAAAGCGATTTTCTTCACAAATGTCGTTTCAGGGCTTGCTGCTTTAAGATCTTCGATCAGGCAGTTGATGTGCATCCTCCAAGAGAGGTTATCTAACTGTGAGCAGGGAAACTCTTGTACTAAGCTTGCGAAGGTGACTGCGGCCTTAGGCCATGCTTTGAGCTTATACTGGAGGACGCCTAAGTTAAATAGAATCGACTCTTTTTCTTTATGTTCAGGGAATTTTTCAATCAGTTTTTCTAGCGCCCTGCAAGCGGCGGACGGGTCGCTATTGACCAGTGTATGGTGTTGTATAAGATAGGCTTCAGCCAGATCTAGATCATCCGCGTTAATTTCCTCCCATTTTTTGATCATATTCTGCAAAAGAGCTGCATCTTTTGTTGCACGAGCACAGGCAATCAGACTTCTAATCAAGATTTTTTGATCGGATAATAGAAGATCTGTTGTCATTAGACTGGACATCAGGTGCTCTTTCGCTTGTGTAAAGTCTTTTAGGCTTAGTAAGCTTTGACCAATCCAATAATGGGCTAGCGGGAGATTGGATGTATTGATATGGACCAGTGCTTCTGCTTGTTTAATAATTAGGTCTGTGAACTTCTGTTGCTGAAACAGGATTTGCAGCTGGCGCATCGCGGCATCCGGGGCTTTAGTTCCTCGTAAACGGTAGACCTTGCCGAACGTTTCTATAGCTGCTATAGGGTTTTGCTCTTCTTGTAGAGATGCTATTTTATAGAGGATAGATTCCGCATCTTGGGGATTCGTTTGGAGGATCATCTCGTAAAAGTGGCATGCATCCTCTTTACGCCCGATGAGCTCTGAAATTTCTGCGGCCGGAAGAAGAGCCTGCTCTGAATACTTGCTTTCGAGCAAGCTTTTGTAGTGGGATAAAGATTCTGTAAGTAAGACGCGCTTCTTCTCCTGACTTTGTTCTGCAACAGCTTTGCGGAAAAAGCTTTCTGCCAAGAAGAATTGCAGAGTATCGGATTCTTTAATTTGTACAGGATAGGCTAATGTTTTGGTGACCAGATGGATGAGTTCATCGTTTTGCTTTTGTTCGTATAGGCAGATCGCTTTGTTAAATCCAATTCTAGTTTGGATATCTTCATTACGGACTTTGTTGTATTGGTCAAGAGCTAGATCGAAATTCTTTTCCTTAAGAAAAATATCCCCTAGCATCGCGTAAAGGCTATCTGAGGCGATACTCGTCGGAAATTTAGAGAGGTATGAGGTAATTTGTGACTTGGCAACTTCTATGTCACCTTCTTTCCAATATTCCGTGATTCTTTTTAGTAAAATGGCTTCCTGTGCGGAAAACTCCTCTGCAAAAAGTGGAGTTATTGTAAGAAGACACGCCCCCACTGTAAAGATGCATCTATACGAAATATCTTTAAAACAATATTGATTCCAAGTCATAAGGCACCTTTTGAAGTTTTTTGGATTATACAGTTAAGATAATATTTTACAAAAAGAACTGCAATTATAAATCTGCTCTATGGAAGGAAATATAGGGGTTTGTCTGGTTGATAGGTACGATTTTCCATAGGGGGATTTATCATAAATGATGTTGGGTTGTGGATAAAACGTATTGTCTGAAACAGATCTCATGGTAAAATCAGCAGATCAGAGTAAGGAGGAAAAGATATGGGTATTCAACTGATGCTATTGGCCGGTATCTGTGTTGCTTTATCAAATTTTTGTATGAGAAAAAGTGTAGATGCAGGGGGTTCAAGCAAAGCATTTTTAATGGTGCAGCTTTTTTTAACGTTCATCGTAGCCATTTTATTAAACCCTGTAAGATCTGGAGAGTACTCTTGGAGCCTGAGTATGGGGCTATTTGGATTAATCGGTGGGTGCGTGTTAGCTTTGATGATGTTTTGTCTTGGCAAAGCGGTAGAATCAGGTCCTGCGTCTTTATCTTTTGCTATGCTTAGTTCAGCCACTGTTATGCCGATTCTTTTTATGGTCCTGTTATTTGGAGCAAGATTTGGATTTTCTTATAATGCATATAATGCCCTAGGATCCCTGTTAGTGGTAGGGGGTCTTTTATGGGCTGGTTGGGAAACCTTCGCTAGCATGGATAAAAAAAGGTGGTTGCTTTTTGCCGTTTGTGCGTTTTTACTGCATTCCGTGTTTTTAGTATTTATGCAATGGAGAGCGCTCTTTATGCACTTCCCAGGTCATGAGGGTCTCTTTCTCTCTTTTGATGAACAGGCCATCAAGAGCCAATGGTTTATGCCGATGGTCTTTCTATCTGCTTCTGCAATGCAAATGGCTATTTATGTGATTCGAAAAAGAGAGTGGCCAACCTATCCAGAGTTATTATTCGGGGGGATAGGAGGGATCTCTAATGGCATAGGTACATTTTTAATGATCCGTTCTACAGAAGTTGCAACGCCAATTGAGCATGGTATGATTTTCCCTCTATTTGCAGTGTCTGTGATGTTGGGATGTAATATATGGGGTCAGATGATTTATAAGGAAAAAGTCAACTGGAAAGCTTCTGGTTTTTGTGTTCTAGGAGTCCTTGTAGGAACTCTGGACTGGGGTGTTTTATTGCAAGGGTAAAAACAGAGCCTTGTCTTAGAAAGGCTCTGTTAAGAATTAGATCTATTCTCCGATCACTCTAAGTGGCTGTGGATTATAGGGAATCTTTTTACTGATTAATGCAGAGAGGGTAGGGTATGGTGGACTATTATCTCTAACTGGACCCCCATTAAACCATTCACCACACTGTGGATCAAAATGAAAGCAGGCTTCTTCCATGAGACCTGATTCATTCATCCATAAGATGAGGTTTCTTTTTGCTTCGGATCCTTGGCCGATTGGTGTATGGGCATAGGTAAGGTAGGTTCCTGGGATAGAATCTGCAAGCTGCAACTTAGCTTTCTCTATTTGTTTTTCAGATAGAAAGAGGATGCCCAAAGGGCCATGTCCGATAAGATCTTCCATCCCTCCGAGAAGCATCTTGGTAATAAATGAGTCATTTATACGGTCGTCTTTTGCAATCTCTTGCGTAAAGACCTGCCCTAAGCGGGTAACCACAAGAGCATCTATTTTATCAGGGCATACCGAAGGGATAAATAAAATAGTCCCTGGCGACCCTAAGGTATCTTGTATATGAGCGGAATCTGTTAATAATTGCAGTCCCTCGATAAAAGATTTGTTCAAAACAGGCAAAGTATGGGAACTAGGCTTTGCAGATAACACATTAGATCCATTAAATACGCAGGTGGATTCAGGAAAAGAGATACTTACCATTTTTAGTTCCTCGGGGTTATTCGTTATTCAAGATGATAACTTGTTAATAAATTTTAAGGATTCGATAAATAAAAAATAAGCGAATGCTTTTTTGTTTTGTAGTTTTGTTTACCTCTCTATGTAAGTACATTTAAAATCTACATACCCGGTTGTTGGTGAGTAGTAGACATTTTTCAGGTGCTGTTTTCTGATGTTACGTTCTTTTTCATAAAACAGGGGGCATACGGGTTTTTCTTTAATCAGGATTCGTTCAGCTTCTGCAAGAGCTTGGATTCTAACCAATGGGTCATCGGCTTTCTGGGCCTTATCAAGTAGTTGTACGTATTCTTCATTCGACCATTTTGCAAAGTTAATATCATGGGTGCTTTCTTTGAATGCATTCAGAGTGTATAGAGGGTTGTCAATTAAGGATTGCCAGACTAAAGTCCCTACTTGGTAATTGCCCTTCATTAATTTATTAAGACAAGAATGAAATTCGTATCCGATAACCTGTGCATGAATTTGAAAGGTCTTTTGCCACTGTTGACTCAGAAAAAGAGAAGCACTTTCTCGGATATTGCTATTGGAATAGATGAGCGTAATTACAGGAAATGTCCTCCGATTTAACCCTAGTTCGATCAAAGCTTCTTCAAAAAGAGCTAAGGCCTTTTCTTGGTTGCTCGACACTTGATTCGCTTCATGGTTCATTGTATGGGATAAAGGGAGAGGGGTCGATGCCGGGATCGCTTCATAGGAGAGGGAAGAGGTGAGCGCTGTTTTATCAATAGCAAGAGAAAAGGCTTGACGTAGTTTCATGTTATTAAAGGGGAATGTAGAGGTGTTAAATATACACCAAAACACACCGATCGGATTAGAGCAGATCAGGTCTTCTTTGTTTTTTGCAAAAAAAGGTTCCCAAGCACGCAGGGGTTTGCCGAGCCAGTCTGTTTCATCATTTTTGAACATTTCATTCGCAATGAAGCTGTTATCTTTCGAGACTACAATGTTCTCTATTTTCACCTGGTCTTTATCCCAGTAAAGGGGGTTATTGACGAATCTAGCACGAACGCCTGGGATAAGCTTGCCAATCATAAACGGGCCATTGCACACAAACTTCCCTTCTTCCCCTGAACCCCAGTTAGGGTGTTTACGATCCATTTCATTGTTTACGGGCGAATATAGTGTGTGAGCCGTGAGCTCAAGAAATTCTGGAGTTGGGTTTTCTAGCTCGATAACGAGTTTGGATTTATCGATTGCCCATATCCCAACATCATCTATCGAGCATTTGCCTTCATTAGCAAGTTTTGCATTTTTAATCGGGTAGAAAAAGTACATAAACGCAGTAGAAAATAGAGGAGAGATGATTTTTTTCCAGGAGTATTCAAAATCGTGGGCTGTGATAATATCTCCATTGGACCAGAAAGATTTTTTCAGAAAAAAGGTGTAAGTTTTTAGGTCCTTGGAAATTTGAATCGTCTCTGCTAGGGCAGGTTCTGGCGTGCCATTTTTATTGATTCTGGTTAGCCCTTCGAATAACATTTTCAATAAAGTACAAGTCGTTTGGTCACCCCCAAGTCTTGGATCAAAGGTTCTGGGGAGATCTGTAAAACTTAAGCGAAGGGTTTGTTCGTTTTTTAATCTAGATTTCCATTTTTGCACTGCATTATGGATAGCTTCAATAAAGAGGGTTTGTTTTTTGACATCATTCGATTGTAAAATAAATCCGGAATAGAGGGACCCTTGAAACTTCACATGTGTTTGTATCAAAGACTTATGGGAAAATTCTCTAGCAGAAAAAACGGAAAAAAGCTCATGTCTAAAAGAGGTTTCCTGTGTCCTAATTAAGGTGAATAACTGTTCGTTTTTCTCTTCGATCTTTAAAAAATAGTGGTCTTTTTTTGACAGCTCTGTTTTAGTCGCCTCTAGAAACAAGTTAAATAAGTTTGTTAGGGAGATTAAAGGTAGGGTGGCCTGGGTTTCTATTGGATTAAGGGCAAAAAAGAAGTTTTCTAGAAGTTCGTGATTTTTTTGCGATAAGGTTGGAAAGGATTCTTTAAAAAGACTAAAGAGTTCCCCCTGTTTTAAGATCATGCCCCCGTTATAATCTCGAAACTGGCCGATGGTATCATTTAAAAGGGATACGACGTGTTGCCTTGCCAGGTAAAAATTTACGGAGAAGTCGGCTCGCAGTAGGTAGGGGTCTTTCGGCAGAGCCAGATGAAAAACATTTGCTTCTTTCGGTGTATTTTTTTTTAAGAAGCCGACTTGCTGCACCCTATCAGGAATAAATCGGATTAGTGGCGCATGTTTCTCAAATTTTTGATGAACGCTGGTTTGAGATGATTTATGAAGTCGAAGCAAGATAACGGTGAAAAAGATTTCCGATGAGGTTTGGCGGTCTAACGAGATCATAACTTGTGGAAAATCAGAAAGATATTTGAGCTCTTGGCTTAATATAAGAATATGGCGCATTGTTTCTTCTTCATTGCGTATCATAAAGATAGAAGGAACAAGCGTTTCAATTCTTCGTTTTAATTCTTCATTCAGTTCTGTTTTAAGGATGTTCAGTTCTTTTGTTTCAAAATGCGATCCATCTTTTTTTTCAAGCTCGACATAGAGGCAACGAACGAGATCATTAATGGCTTGAAATACGTAAAAAGAACCTTTCACAATTTGAATCATAGGCACTAGTGATTTTGCGGCTTGCTCTATATGGGTTTCTTCTAAGAAGTCATGTTTATCTAAAATGGAAACCGTAATAATGAGTCCAAGTACAGGCTTAGAACCAAAAGGAAATTTGAGTTCTGCTTTAACATATCTTACCTGCAGGTGTCTGGTGTCAGGGAATAGGTTAATGGAGCGTTGTAAGTAGGCTCTCATGACATAGTGAGAGGCAACAATTTTAGAAATCAGTCGGGCCGGCCTTGGTTCACAAAAAGAAGCGGGGGCAAGAGCTAGGAAACGGCTCATCTCTTTCAACAGCCCTTCATCGAAATAGGTGGAGTATTTCTGCAGAAGATACATGAGCTCTTTGTGCACGATCTCCATTTTTACGCCCATAGCTAGTGGACGTGTGTTCAGGATGTGTTTTCTAAACTTCTTTTCTTGGATAGCAGAGATCATGGTTTGCGCTAAGCTAGGCAGATGTTGTTCGACAATGCCCAGATGTTTTGAGTCTGTCATTAACACTTTGACTTCAAGAAGAAAAAACGATTTGTTTTGAAATAGATCCCAATGAAAAGATAAGGAGTGTTTGGCGATAATCGTGAGGGGTTTTCCTGGAATCAACCACTTTTTCAGGATTTTTAAAAACGTAAACTCTACCTCCTCTTCGACTTTGGTTTCCGCAAGTACACGTATCGTTACACAGTCGGACTGCGCTGTACTAAAATGCCATTGAATAGAGGGGAGTTCTGTAGAAAGATTCTCTATAAAGTAACCGGTGCTTTTTGTATAGAACGCTTTTGGTATGGAATCCCTTAACGCGCGTTCCATATAAAACACATGGTCTTCTAATGCATTCGAATAGATGGGATAAGAAGTTTTTGGTGTAATTTTAAAAGGGAAAGAGATAGGCTCTTCCCTGAAATTTTCATAATTTATGTCAGATGTAATAAGTGTCTGTTGTAAAAGTTTCGACATTCTTTCTGATTGTGCCTGTGAAGAATTGCAAATGTTTTACGCGAACTTTACTCAACGTTAACAATTTTTTCAAACAATCCTTACGATACAAACCAAAGACCTGCGATCTTCTTGATGTAGATGTTTGGCATTCAATAGCTTGTGAAGTATTTTTTTTATGCACAGATCTTTCTTTTAAGAGCTTATAAGCAAGATCTGTGTGTAAATCAAGCGATGAAGGGTTCACTTATTTGGATCGCAGAGTTAACGGCTACAGAGTGATTCAATACTGAGTTCGTGAAATTGGAAAGAGTTATAGTAGGTAATCAGATCTTCCGCAAGAGACTCCTCCCTTTCAATCATTTGTTGGTATACTCGTAGTCCTTTGCCATTATAGCCTTGTTTGAAATACAGGATTCCGAGCCGGTGCAAAAGTCGATTATCCGATTCTTCGATTTTTAGCAGGGTTTCATATTCTTGGATCTCCAGATGTTCGAGTTTTTTTTCTCGATAAATGTGAGCTAGTTGGTGATGAACCCAGGGGTTACCTGGTGCGTATTCCTTGAGAATGGTCAGCTCTTCAATGGCGCGATCACTTGCGAAATGGAATTGATTCTGCATGATCTTTGAGGAGTATTCCGGTGATGTCCAAGGAAGGGAGCTTGGGGGATTTGTTGTTCTGGGATCTCTGTAAATTTTAGCAAGACATAGATAGGCATTTGCTAAATTAGCATGGGCTTCTAAATCAGTCGGCATAAGTTTCACCACAGCTACCGTTTCATTAATGCTGGATAGTAGGAGCAGTTCTTTCATTTTATGCACATCTTTCCAGTGCATAAATACACTAAACTTTCTCATTAGTGGGGCTAATGTTTGAAAAAAACTAGGAATTGGGTAATAGCCCCCTTCTTTTTCATCGAGGTGGGTGGCAAAGGTCGTAAATGCTCGAGCTTGCTCCATATGGATCTCGGATGCAGCAGTCTTTAGTGGAGTATTATAGGTGTATTGAGTTTGAAGCTCTTGTCTGAGTTCTAAAAATTGTTGTGGTTTTTTTGCTTGAAAGTAAAAGTGGAGGACAAAGTACGAAAAAGCAGTAAGAAATAATGAGGCTAAGGCAACAGCAGACCAGGTCGTTTTAGAGAAAAAGGAGAAGAATAACAGGATGCTGAGCAGCTGCAGAAAACCTGCTACCCAGTAAATGATGTGAAATAACGCATAATTCCGAGTTAAAGACGAAAACTTCCAAATAAGAGGTTCTATATAGTCTTCTCTTGAACCTCGTCCTGTGGACTGATTTTTTGTAGGATCCTGCTGTGTAATCATAATACCTCTTGTAAGCCGCATATTATGATTTAACTCAAATTTTGTATTTGCCTCAACCGATTTATAGGCAAGATGTAAATTGAATATGTCGATATGCTAACGGGTCATGTGATAATCAGGTAAAGGACCGTCGTAAGGGGCCGCATTGTGGCTACGTTTAACCTGGTAGACAGGTGGGAACGCTTCCCGGAAGAGGCAAAGCTTATCTCTCGATATGCATCATGCTACAGGTTCCGGCGTTGTGATCCCTAATGTAAAAATTATAGTTAAAGAGCATTGACTTAACAAGTCGGAGTCCCAAACAACAGTTATAGCAAGTATAGGGGATCTGGGTATTGAGTTCCAAAAAGAAAAGAAGGTAAAATAAGAGATTACAAAAATAGGAGCCGTCTGCCTAAAAATAGGGTATCTAGACACGGCACGGAAAGCTGGGAGGCTCTATGGTATATTCCCTATACAACAGCTTAACTAGATTGCGGCCTTCTGCGAGTCCTTATTGTTCATCAGGTAGGCTGATAAGATCTTTCCAAGCCTGTCTTGTCACTTGACGACCGACCACGGCAATAGATTCTGTGAGAGGGATGTTTTTTGGGCAAACCTCTACGCAGTTTTGTGCGTTACCGCATTCACTAATGCCCCCTTCCTCCATTAAAGGACGGAGTCTTTCTGCAGCGGTTAATTTTCCAGTAGGATGGGCATTGAAAAGACGCGCTTGGGATATGGTAGCAGGTCCTACAAACTTCGAGTTTTCATTGACTTGAGGGCAAGCTTCCGTGCAGCATCCACAGGTCATGCATGTGGAGAGGGTATACATGGCCTCCTGGACTTGTGGGCTTATTTTTTCGCCAAATCCTCGATCTAAAGAGTCATCCACCTCTACCCATGCATGGATTTTTTTTAGATTTTGAAACATGACGTCACGGTTAACCACAAGATCTTTTACCAAAGGGAATTTCGTCATAGGTGCCAGTGTTACTACATCCGTACCGCTGGCTTCAATTAACTTATGAATAAGCGCTGTACAGCCTTGTCTCGGACGCCCATTAATTAACATGGAGCAAGAGCCGCAGACTTCTTCTAAACAGCCCTGTTCCCATGCCACAGGAGTGACTTTTTGGTTTTGTCGATTGATTGGTCTTTTCTGGACCTCCATCAGAGCGGATGTAATATTAAGAAAGGGTCTTAGCTCTAAAGAGAACTCTTCCCAGTACTGGTGCTCTGGAGTTCCTCTAAATATTTTAAGTGTGAATCTTTTAGCCATCTTAACCGCCATTTGTTTCTTTCTATACAGGGAGGATGATATTTTGAGGAATATTTTCTAGTGTCGGTTGGATTTTTTTTGCTTTGCTATAGTCACGTGGAATGGGTTGTAAATGTCGGATATCTACAGGGACATAGCTAATAACCGGCTCATCTTTAGTCGGATCATATTGAGCAATGGTTGTTTTAAGAAAATGAGTGTCATCTCTTTCTGGAAAAGAGGGTTTATAGTGAGCTCCGCGGAATTCATCTCTTAGTAAGGCTCCTTTTGTAATCACAAGAGCAATTTCAATCATCGCTGCAAACTGGTTAGCAAATTGATAGGTTTGGTTAACAGTCCCTTTTTTATCATCGAGTGTGATATGTTGCATCCGTTCACGAATGTTTTTAATCCCTTCGATCGTTTTTTTGAGGTTTGCGTTATCCCTTTTAACGGTTACATGATTCACCATAAGTACAGATAGTTGTTCATGTAAGTCATGTATGTTTTCTTTTCCCGACCGGTTTAATAAATCTTGCTTAAAAGCTTCTTCGGTCTGCAGAGCGGAAGAAAACACTCTAGAAGGGAGGTTTCCGTAGCTTGCCTTTAAAGAGCCTAAATACCTAGGTATTTCACCCCCTGCGACAAGTCCTGCATAGATGCAAGAAAGCAGGGAGTTTGCCCCTAGTCTGTTAGCTCCATGGTATTGGAATTCTGATTCGCCTACGTTGAAACAGCCAGGGATATTAGTCATTTGCCGGTAGCGCGTCCACCGGTCAGGATCATCTGCTGCAGGCCAATCGACCCATGCCCCGCCCATTGAGTAGTGGACGGCTGGAAAAATTTTCATTGGTACTTTATGGGGGTCCTCTCCTGTAAATTTCCTGTAGATATCAAGGACAGACTCAATTTTATGCTGAGCTTTACTATCGAGGTGGGATACATCCAAATATACTTGGTTTTTTCCCTCGATTCCAAGACCCATCTCACAGATCTTTAGCACTTCTCTTGCTGCAATATCTCTTGGAACAAGATTGCCAAAAGCCGGGTATAGTTCTTCAAGAAAATACCAGGGTTCCCCTTTTTTTCCGCAGGAGATTTCTTGGCCATTAGGAGATGCAATCTTTTTATTTTCGTCCCCATATACCCACATCCTTCCCCCCTCTCCGCGAGAGGATTCGGAAATAAGGCGTAGTTTATCCTCGCCCGGGATGGCTGTCGGGTGAATTTGAATGAACTCACCGTTGGCATATTTCATGCCCTGTTTAAATAGCCTTCCGTTGGCAGCTCCCGTACAAAAGGTGGAGTTGGTCGATTGCTTGAAAATAAGACCGGGACCTCCTGTGCCGAATACAACAGCATCGGCTTTAAGAACACTGAGCTCCATATTGAATAGGTCCATGATGATAATACCGCGAGCTACCCCCTCTTCATCGATGACAAGACGCATGAATTCATGATGTTCAAACTTTTCCACCTTGCCTGTTGTTTCATAGCGTCGAACTTGTTCATCGAGAGCATATAGGAGTTGCTGTCCTGTAGAGGCTCCACAAAAGGCTGTTCTATAATAGAGAGTCCCTCCAAAACGTCTAAAATCTAAATTCCCTTCCGGTGTTCGATTAAACGGGCATCCGAGCCTTTCCATCATCCGAATAATGCCTGGAGCGGCTAAACACATCTCGAGAATGGGAGGCTGGTCACCTAAGAAGTCGCCCCCTTTTATCGTGTCATAGGCATGAATAATCGGTGAATCATCCTCATTTTTTAGATTCATTGCCGCATTAATACCTCCTTGTGCGCATACAGAATGAGACCTTTTTGTTTTGGTCACAGAGACTACTTTTACATGACAACCATTTTCAGCAAGTCTCATGGCAGCCGCAAGCCCCGCAAGCCCTCCTCCGACAACAATGACTTCTTTTATTTTTTTATTAAATGACATAGAGCGCCTCAATTTATAGAGAAGTAGTGTTGTTAATATTTTAAGTTTATCCAGTACGTGCCCCAGACGGCAGCCAGCCCTAAAAAGGCAATAGTGATCATAATCGCTACGCATAGATGGGACATGGATTTTTGGGCGCTTCTTTTGAAGATTAGGCCCCATGAGATCATAAACGTCCATAGGCCATTAAAGGCATGGAAGCAAGCGGCAAGGACAAAAATAGTATAGAGTCCAACATATATAGGGCTTTTAAATGTATCGCGCACAGACATCATTGTGGCTGTTCCAAAGCTTTTAGTTACGGCAATCACCTCTGTATTGCTAATGGGTTTACTGGTCAAAGCCTGCAACCAATCTCGTTTTTGTTGCAGCTTTTGTATGCCCACTGCAAGTTGCTCTTCTTGCGTACTAAAGACTGTCTGGCCGCTTATTTGCTCAGGTGATTCTGTAGGATGTTTTGCAAGCTCTTTAGCAGCATCGATCTTGTGATTGTCATATAGCTCAACTCCTAGACGATCTGCGACAGTATAAAGCCCTTTATCCATCGAGATCTTTACAAAATAAAAAGAGTCTGTTCCTTCATTTATCGATGTGGGGTATTCGATGAATCGGAATTTAGCAACATGGCAGATAATCCCGACCAGTAAAATCCAGGAGGTAATTCGTTGCCATCTGTAGGCTTTATTTCGTTTATATTCTTTTAAAGAAGGAGTGCTACCATCGGATGATTTGGCGTTATTTTTTGATGTAAATAGGTACTTAATGCCGAGCAACCCGTGTAATGCAACGGGTGTTCCTATAAGGAATAATTCAATGATCGGTAGGTAGGGTAGATCATGAAGCCAGTTAACCATTCTCACAAAGCCCCCCCCATTCTCCCCTAACAGTAGTGCCGCTTGTGAATTTGTAAGTAAATGTTCCAAAAGAAATAGCACAAGCCATAATCCCATCAGAGAATGCACCCGTCTCCAGACAAAAGCTCTTGGAATAGTGTAGGTTGTCATGTAGTTGCCTTGATTTAGTAAATACTTTTTTATAACTGTATTAAACTACTCAAAGCACTTTTCAAAAAGAAAAAAATTGCATGGCATTGGAGGAGGTCGTTTTTGCAAGCGCCTCTAATGAGAGGTTTTTTAATCCTGCCAGCATAGAAGCGGTCTCGTTCATGAAGGCAGGTTCATTAGGTTGTCCTCTTTTGCTTTGGGGGGCCAGATAGGGAGTGTCTGTTTCTAGGACAAGGCGATCAAGGGGAATGTATGTAGCAACCTCCCTAAGAGCCTCTGATTTTTTAAAGGTAATAATGCCACTTAAAGAGATGTACCACCCTCTATCTAACACCCCTTTAGCTTCCTGTAAAGACCCTGTAAAGCAATGTAAAACTGCTTTACATCCCTGATATTCTTGATCTGCCATTGCAAAGAGATCGTTAAATGCGTCTCTGCAATGGAAAATAATAGGCAGGTGGGAAGATTGAGCGAGTTCGAAATATTGGCTTAAGATCTTTCGTTGTATGGATCTATTCGAATGTTCGTAGTAATAGTCTAGTCCTGTTTCTCCTATAGCAATAAGATGTCCCTCTTTGGCTGCTTGTTGTACTTGAGGGAAAAATAGTTCTCCTTCTTTTTCTACGTCATGTGGTGTAGTAGAGGCTGTGTTATGTATCCAGGGATATTGCTTTTTTAACTTAATGCCGCGCTCAAGCGTTTGCCCATCTGTGCAGATGTTGATGATGGCATCTATTCCCCCCTGTTTAGCTCGCAATAAAATAGAGTCTATATGAGGAAAGACCTCATTTGATGTCAGGTGTGCGTGTGAATCGATCAACATAATGATACTCGATAAAAAAACGCTATAATAGAGGTTTACTTCTTTAAAAGACATGGATCAATCATGGAGCCTTCATGAAAAATACTTTGACAAATTTGAGATAACGAGAGAAAAAATAGGGGTAAATTGTTAAAGGTAAATCTATGGATATGCTGATTTTACTGCTGTATCTAGTGGCTTTATTGTTTATTTATAGAGGCAAGAGAAAAATAGCCGTAGCGCTTATTGCATGTAGCATAAGCGCTAATCTAGCCCTTTTTTATATCATGTATTGTAGAAAGTAGATGAACCAAGATCGTATGAGCAAACTGGTAAAGATCCTACACATAGTCCTTATTTGCATCCTAGCTGTACTAGTTGGGGGATTGACGTATATACAGTGGGAAGTTCCCTGTATATCTTGCTATTCTACAGGATTACAGAGAAATTGTTTTGCGGGGATCGCAGGAGCTTTACTACTTAATCTACGTTTTGGCTTGCAGTCGTTGTATTATGGGCTTTGTCTGTTAAGTGCAATTTTAGGAGGGATCATTGCGCTTCATCAGCTCTGCATGCACGCATGTCCTGAGTCTGCTGCATTGGGAGAGCCTATCTGTGGTTTGAGTCTGTACACCTGGTCGCTATGTTTCTTTGTTTTTTTTATTTTTTTAATCAGCGGCCTGCTATCGGTTTCCAAGAATACCCGGGAATAGAGAGGAGACGGAATCCGGCTACAAAACTTTTGCGCTGCTGCTTGTTACTATTATTCAGTAGGAATTCGTACGCAATGATCAGCTTGATTGGCAAAAAACGAACAATCTTATACAATCCGATTTTGGGGGATGTTGAAGTAAGGCTTTTAATGTCTTTCACTTTCATCCTTCTATTTATTGCGGATTCTATCTGTAAAACAAGATTATAAGAAAAATAAAAAGGTCCGATTTGGCACTGACAGTACACACCAGTCTTAAGTTGCATGTACATAAAATCTCCTTGTTGGCTTTATTTTTCTTAAGGTCTCCTTTACAGGCTGAGGGAGTGGTTGTGAATATTACAGAACAGGAGATGCCGGCTCTAAAAGATGAGGTAGTAGCGATTTCTGAGCTGATTGTTTCACACAGGAAACATTTAGATAGACAGCTGCAGTTAAAAGAGCAGATGGTCCAGTTCCAGATGCAGAAGGACGAGTTGCTGCGTGGGAATCTCAGTCAAAAACATGCTAGAGCTATGGTTATCAACGCAACAGAGATCCTATTAGGGATCAACCAAGAGCATGTAGCTTATCTTTTTTCTCGTGAGTATTTAGAAGAGTTGCAATTTTTTTCTGCCGTCGTAGGGAAAAATAGGCCAGTGAGGCCTTAATTAGGAGTGTTAGTTTGAGCGAAATTATTTATATTGACCGCGGCTCTCAGGAGCGAAAAGTCGAAGAGGTCTATGGAGAGAAGTTTATCAAGGCCATGTATGGATCCGGCCCTATATCCTCTATAGCCTCCCTTTTACTTTCCCAGATAGCGTGTAAATCTTCTGTACTGTCCCATCTGTACGGTTTTTTACAAAAGTCCAGATATAGTCGTAGAAAAATATATCCTTTTATTAAAAAGTTCCATGTCGATACATCAGAATTCCTATGCTCTGTAGATAGATTTGCCACATTTAATGATTTTTTTATTAGAAAGTTAAAGCCGGAGGCGCGACCCTTACTTGGATCGGATGATATCGCTATCCTACCTGCCGATGCACGCTATTTAGTTTTTCCCAATATCAAAGCTTGTGATGGTTTTGTCGTGAAAGGAAAGAAGTTTTCTCTACAGGCACTTTTGCAAGACAGGGAACTTGCTGAGCAGTACCAAGAAGGCTCTATGGTCATTGCCCGTCTCTGTCCCACCGATTATCATCGCTTCCATTTTCCTTGTGACTGTATAGCAGATATTCCGAGATTATTAAATGGAGTATTGTTTTCAGTGAACCCTTTGGCTCTTAGAAAAAATATCGATATTTTTTCTGAAAATAAAAGAGTAGTAACCCAGCTTACTACCAAGAATTTTGGCCGTGTTTTGTACATCGAGGTGGGAGCGACATGTGTCGGAGGGGTTATACAAACACACCTCGATGAGCACATGCATAGGAAAGGAGATGAAAAGGGGTACTTTTCTTTTGGAGGGTCTTCTTTAATTCTTCTTTTTGAAAAGGATGCGATACAGTTTGATCAGGACCTAATAGATGCATCTGAGCAGAAAGTGGAAGTAAAGGGGCTCATGGGTCAATGTATGGGAAGGAGTTTGCGTCTCCAATCACCTTGCAAATAGGACAGCTTTCGATGGTATGGCCTCTTGCAGGGCAAAATTTTCTGGCAAAATAGATGATTTGTAGGTGCAGCTTAATCCAGGTATGTTTAGGGAAGATCTTTTTAAGATCTTCTTCTGTTTGCATAACAGAGGATCCTTTACTCAGCCCCCATCTTTTTGCGCATCTATGAATGTGGGTATCTACTGGAAAAGCGGGCTTATTAAAGCCCTGGATCAGTACAACCGATGCGGTTTTGTGGCCGACCCCTGGAAGGGTTTCTAATGCAGAGATTGCATTAGGGACGATTCCGCTCCATCGATCTAGTAACATCTTAGATAGATTCCATATCGCTTTTGCTTTAGTAGGTCCTAGGCCGCAGGGGCGAATGACCTGCTCAATTTCTTCGATGTTCAGACGCACCATTGCCTGTGGGGTAGAAGCTTTTGCGAAGAGCTCTGGTGTCACTATATTTACCCTTGCATCGGTGCTTTGAGCAGAAAGTAGAACGGAAATTAACAAAGTATAGTTATCTATGTGATTCAGTGGGATGATAGGATCCGGAAATAAATCATATAATGTTTTTAGAATAAATAAGGACTTGTCCTTTTTATTCATTACTTACCGACGCAAAATTTAGAGAAAATAGCGCCCAGGATCTCTTCATTAATATCTGTTCCTATAATAGTCCCCAGTTCCGTTAAAATCCGTCGCATATCAGAGGCAATGAATTCTGGTGATATATGATTGTGTAATCCCTGCATGACATCTACTGTAGACTGAATCGCTCCATCAAGGGCTTGTTTATGACGGACATTAGTTAAAATAATTTCCTCTTGAGAAGGGGGACCTTTTTTCCATATGATCTTATGGATAGCCTCTTTTAGCTCCATAATTCCGAGCGTTTCTTTAGCGGAGATTTCTATAGAGGGTAGTAGAGTAGCAATAGGATTTGCATGGGGAAGATCTGCTTTGTTCCATACTAAAAGAGTTTTGCCTTTAGGAGCTCCTGCAAGAAGAGCCATTTCGCTGTCTGTAAGAGCGCGCGTGATATCGAAGAGTAAAAGGACTAGATCGGCTCCTGCCATCGCTTTTTTAGAGCGGCGAATGCCTTCTTTTTCGATCTCTTCTTCTGTCTCTCGAATCCCTGCCGTATCTTTAATGGTAAAGTGTAGTCCACCGAGGAGTAGTTTCTCTTCAAGGATGTCACGAGTGGTTCCCGGGATATTGGTCACAATGGCTCGTTCTTGGCCAAGGAGGGTGTTCATTAGGGAGGATTTACCAGCATTAGGCGGTCCTATCAGGCATAGAGAAAGGCCCTCTTTAATGATGTGTCCTTCGTCAAATGTGTTGGCAAGCGTCTGCATCGAACCTAGAGTCGAGTCAAGAAGTCCAAGAAGTTCTTCCTCGCTTGCAAATTCCAGACCTTCTTCGGGAAAGTCTACCCATGCTTCTAGAATGGCTGCCACATCAAATAGCTCTTTTTGGAAGGATCTGATTTTTTTAGATAAAGAGCCCTGTAGCTGCTCTTCTGCCTGGCGCAAGGCAATCTCATTTTTAGCTCCGATGAGCTCTTGGATCGCTTCCGCTTGAGTAAGATCCATTTTGCCATTCATAAAGGCCTTAAAGGAGAATTCGCCTGGAAGAGCAGCTCTTGCTCCCGCTGATAGCACAGCTTCTAGAACTTTCCGACTAACCATGCTACCTCCATGACAATGGATTTCGACGGTGTTTTCTCCACAAAAAGATCGAGAGCCTAACATGACCAAAACAAGCACTTCATCGATTAATCTTTGATCTAGGTTAGTAATTTTTCCAAGGTGTGCGGTGTGCGTTTTATAGGTGTGAATAGGTCCTGAAAAAATTTTTGCAACGATCTCGACAGATTTTTGCCCCGTTACTCTAATGACCGCAATACCTCCCTCACCTATAGGAGTTGCAATTGCGGCAATGGTTTCCTCTGGTGTGTAGGGGCGATGAACAAAGTGCATGAGGCTCGATGGTTTTTTAAGGGTTCAATGGACTAATTCACTCATTTTCTTTTTTTCAGTCAGATGAAAAAAACGATCGATACATTGAGCAAAAGCGCCATTGCCGAGTATGTTCGTTGTGGTAATGACTGGATCAAATAAAATATATAGAGCAGTAATTAAAGAGATCATCGGAGAGGTAAATCCCAGATGGGCCTCTAAAATAGGGATCATCACGATAATGCCACCACCGGGTATGGCTGCAACAGAAAATTTTGCCAGGACAAAATAGAGCGTAAATAGGCTATATTGAACAAAGGTCGGTTCAGCCATGCTGAAATTTTTGAGTACAGCAAAAGCAAAGAGGGGGATGGCCAGGCAGTCTCCAATGAGGTGGATATTAACGGTTGCGGGGATACATGATTTAGCAACATCTGGATTTTTTGCGTTTTTTGCAGCTCCCATCAGCGTTAAAGGCATGGCAGCTGCACTAGACATCGCTCCAAAACCTACTAAGCTTGCAGGGAGCATATTTTTTATACTCTCGAGGGTTCTTCTTAGATTACATCTATTAATAATAAAGTATAGAAGAACGATGTATCCTAGCTGAGCGGCTGCAATAAGGATGAAAATAAGCGCATACTCTTTTAATAAAGAGGATAGGACCTTATCATGTGCGAGTTTTATAATAAAACCTGCTACAAATACCGGGATGATACACATAAAGAGTTTAAGTAAAGACGTGACAATCGAGTCGGCTATTGCTTGCATTTTGCTGACTATGGGGTTCTTACTCATACCTCCGATAATGCCGGCTACAACCCCTAAGAGTAGGGCTATGCTATTGGAAGCAAGGGTGGGGAGCTGGAGGTTCCATAACGGAGTGAGCTCGTTTTTCGGTTCCGGTATGTCGAGTGAGATGTTCAGTTTGTATAATAGTGTTCCAAGCCCGTAGCTAGAAAAGGTGGAGATGAGGTTGGATACAATCACAAATCCTAAGATCATAAAAAGGAGTTTTGAGGCTCCTTTAGACAGGTGGGATGTTGTTTTAAATAGCAGTAAAAAAATTAAAAATGGTAATAAAAAGATCAATATTGCCTTAATCGATAGACTGATTCCGTAAATGCAAGATTTTACATCTATTGGAATATATTGTTGTAGCAAACCAGCTATTGCAATAACCAGCATTAAAATAAAAGGCATTTTTTTAAACATAAAATCCGCACACTACCAAAAATGGATCGATTTTAACCCTGCAGGCATTTTGTATCAAATGATTTTACGAGCCAAGGCCTGTGGTATTAATAGAGAATGTGGTAAAGGATGTCGCAAAACATACGTAGGAAGATTGATCAAAGCTATAGATGGCCAAGAACATAAGCACCGCCTTGTTTTATTGTTTACCGATCGGATCCTAGCAAATAAGTATAATTTGGTCAAATGCGTAAGGTCTCGTTTTAAAATACTCGTAATGCAGCTGTAATCAATGAGGCTAGGTCTGGTTCTGTTTCAGATTGTGCAAGTATTTGTTTGACTGCTTTTTGCGCTTGTAGCGGCTGATATCCTAAATGAACTAGAGCATGCAGTGCATCTGAAAAAAGATCTTTTTTCCCTGGTAAAGCAGCAGAGGTTAGATCAGATAGTTTGGAAGTTTTGTCTTTGAGTTCGACAATGAGTCTTTCGGCTGTTTTTTTTCCTATCCCAGGGACTTTGCTAAGCACCGCTGCATTTGATTGTGCTATAGCCAGTTGCAGGTCAGATAGCTCCATGTGGCCGATGAGGGCAAGCGCTGTTTTAGGTCCGATTCCAGAAACGTCAATTAATTTTTCAAAAAAATCTCGTTCCATTCTCGATAAAAAGCCGTAGCTCTTATGCGCATCTTCCCGGATGACGGTGCATATGAATAACAGGATTTCTTTTCCTGCCTGTGGAAACTTTGTGTAATTGTTTAAGGGTGTGGAGAATTTATGTCCGATCCCGTGTGTTTCTATGACGACGTGTGAAGGGGATGAGTCTGTAAGGACTCCTTTGATGTATTCGATCATATTTTGCTCTTAAGTATAGAATGTTGAAAGGAATGCGCATTGGCGTGGCATATAGCTAAAGCTAGGGCATCAGCTGCATCTTCGGGCATTGGTATTTGAGGTAAGCGGAGTAGGACTTGGACCATTCTTTGAACCTGTTCTTTACTTGCAGCTCCATTACCAACAACGGCAAGCTTGGCTTTTTTAGGGGCGTATTCGAATAAGGGGATATTATTTTTAGCCCCTGCAACCAGTACCATTCCCCGAGCCATGCCCAGTTTCATAGCGCTTTGTACATTTTTATACACAAATTGCGTCTCTACTGCAATAGCATCTGGTTTGTATTTCGCAATAAGATGTTCAATGCCTTCAAAGATTACCAGGTATTTTTGCGGTATAGCGAGTGTAGAAGGAGGTCGAATACAGCCAAAGTCTAATGGTTGCATTTGTATGCCGGATTTAATCACCCCGAATCCTGTCACACGGGTCCCAGGGTCTATTCCTATGATGATTAATTCTTTTTGTTGAGAGGGTACACTCATTAAAATCTCCTGCGCTCATCTTTATTCATACTCGATGAGGAGTTAAATTGCCATGGCAGGTGTCTTTAATGACATTTTTATTTTGTGCATTTTCTGATTTTTTGAGACGATGGTATAAAAGCGGTCTTTATCACCGCACGAATCTATGCTATACAAAATCAAATCGTGTTGTTATCTTTGGCGTCATTTTGAGCTGTGAAGCTGAGGAATTGGGATGTTTTTTAGGGTTTAGAATGTTATAATTGAGCTGAAGTGAGATCTTAATGGGAGATTGGTTACATCCTGAAAATATTATTATCCGTATGCCTAATTGGGTAGGCGATATGGTCATGGCTACCCCTATTCTCTCTGATTTGCGTAGAACATTTCCAAAAGCAAAGATTACTGCGATGTGCCGGACTCCTTTATCCGATCTTTTAGAAGAAGACCCAGAAATCGATGAAATTTTCTCTTTTAGTAAGACGAGCGCGTTTAGTCGTCATTCAGATAGAAAGGGAATTATTGAAAAATTGCAACATGGTAAATACGATCTTGGTATTTTACTTACGAATTCGCTGTCTTCTGCCTGGTGGTTTTGGCAAGGTAAGGTAGAGAATAGGATAGGATTTGATAGTAAAGGTCGTAAGTTATTGCTCACGCACCCTGTTCCTGTGCCAGAAAATGTTAACCAGCAACATCTTGTAACAACCTATAAGAGCTTGCTCGCTCCACTCGGCCTCCCTATATCGACGACTCCACCCAGGATTTTTCTCTCACCAAAAGAGATCGAGCAAGCGAAAAATCTTTTACGTCAGCATGGCATTTTTGATCATCATCAAATGATCGGGATCAATCCCGGTGCCACATACGGCTCTGCAAAATGCTGGCTACCAGAAAGATTTAGGGAGATTACCCGCCGTCTGCTTGCAGATAAAGAGGTTTTTGTCATCTATTTTGGTGATCAAGCAACAGCCTCTTTAGTTAAAGAAATATCCTATGGGCTTTCTCCTCGGGTCATTAATTTAGCAGGCCTTACTTCTTTAAGAGAGTTAGCAGCCTTACTTACATGTTGTCATGTTTTACTGACCAACGACAGCGGGCCTATGCATATTGCAGCGGCTCTAGGGGTATCTATTGTCGCTTTATTTGGGTCCACCAGTAAGGATGTCACAGGGCCTTTTCGTTCGGGAGTTGTCATTCAAAAATCAGTAGAGTGTTCCCCTTGTTACCAAAGAACTTGTCCTATCGATTTTCGTTGTATGAAAAAGATTGAGACAGACGAGGTCTATCAAGAATTAATAGCGGTCTTACACAAGAAAAAAAACCACAGTTCTATCTGTTCTCCTAAGAGTTCATGTTAAAGCGGATTATTAGAGCACTACTACCCAATCCTTTTGATGCTCTTCTGAAGAAGGCAGTTTGCGGGGGGCAGAAGTCTTTTTTGATCGTTTGGAATCGAGGTCTCGGGGACATTCCTTTGGGTATATATGCTCTTGTCTCCAGGATTAAGCAATTTGTCCCAGTAGCCTCGGTGACTATCGTGACGCGCGAGGACTTGCGCGAGGGCTTTGAACTGCTTGCTGGGGTGGAGATTTTGTCCATCCCTTTCTGGACTCGTAAGAATCGTATTGATCTTGATAGTGCATTAAAACTCTATGGCACATCAAAACAGGATTGGGATGTGGTCATAGAGTCCCCTGATCCGAGCTATTGGGTAAGGTGGCAGCTTGGGGTATTAACCCCTAAATTATGCTGGGACTCGGATTGGGATGCTTTGTGTCTTGATTTTGATTTAGATCCAAATCATCAATATGTTGGAGTACACCTTCATTCTGAAACTGTCTATGGCTATGAGAAGAATTGGCCCTCTGCACAATTTAAGCAGGTTTTTACCAGGCTATTCCAGGACTATCGGAAGAAAATCATTCTATTTGGCTCTGGCTCTGGCGTGCCGGTAGAAGAAGAAGGAGTGATCGATTTACGTGGGAAAACTTCTTTGAAACAGATGTTAAGTATTATAAAAAATCAGTGTAGCCACCTGATTCTTCCTGATTCCGGGATTCTTTCTATAACCTATTATTTAGATTGCCTTTTCCCCATACATGTTGTTTCTTTGTGGGCGGATCCCTTCCAAGGCGTTTTAAAGCAAAATGTAAGCTCTCCTAATCCAGGGCTTATCCACATCCCTTTGATCGCTAAAAATGGGGATCTAAGAAATATTGGTGTCCAAGATGTAATCGATTCTCTTTTTTTAGAGGCCATGAATGGTAAATAAAGAACACGTTTTACATCTGCTTCATACCTTAGACCAAGATCTTTTGGCAATTGATATCGAACAGCTTACAGCAGATCAATTAGCTGTCTTTTATAAGCAGCTGGTTCGATACGGGCCTGATACTCTTTTACGGCAAAGGGATGTATTAGGCCATAGAGCTTTTGCAAGTTTACAAGGTGCGAGATCACCTGTATATGAGGAGGGCTCCTTATTAAGAGATGCCGCGGGTCATCAAGCTATCGCTGAGGGGAAAGTCGCAGCTCTTGTATTAGCGGGGGGTCTGGGTACACGTCTCGGATCAAACATGCCTAAGGCTTTATTCGAGGTTTCTCCTGTTAGGGGAAAGACGCTGCTACAGATCGCATTAGAAAAAACAAAAAACCTATCGGATCAGATCAAGAGCTCTTTGCAGATAGCAATTCTTTTATCGGACAAAACAATCCAAGACACACAAGTATACCTAGTAAAGCATGCTTTTTTTGGATTGCACCCATCTCAGATTACTCTTGTATGTCAGGAAAATATGCCCTTTTTAACACCGGAGGGCAGTTGGTGTTTAGAACATCCTGGACAGATAGCAGAAGGGCCTAATGGAAATGGAAGAGCTTTTTTATCCCTGCAGAAGGCAGGGCTTTTAGACCATTGGAAGTCGATGGGTATAAGGTACATTAATGTGATGCCGATCGATAATCCGCTCGCCGATCCTTATCCGGCAGATTTGATCGGCCTGCATGAAGAAAAACAAGTAGAGGTGACGTTGAAAGCTGTAGAAAAAATGGATCCTCATGAATCAGTAGGCACTGTAGCTATGGTCTCTGGAGGAGTACGCATTATTGAGTACTCTGATTTGGATCGTACCAAAGAGCTATCTACCAGTTCTTATGGAAATCTTGCGAATATAGGGTTAATGTCTTTTACACTTTCTTTTATACAAGCGCATCTAGAGAAGATGGAGGGGATGCCATGGCACCTTGCTTATAAATCAGCCGATGTATTTGATGGGGAAAAGGGATGCTGTAAAAAGCACCTTTGGAAGTTTGAAAGCTTTATATTTGATCTGTTTGCGTATACAAAATCGATTGCTGTTCTAAAGGTCTTAAGAGAGAATTGTTATTCACCCTTAAAAAACCAGTCAGGGGATAAAAGTATCCAGTCTGTTCAGAGAGATCTGTTAAATAAGTATAAAACAATCTACTCAGAGCTTTCTGGACTTAAAGCTCCCATGAGAGACTTTGAATTAGCGAGCCAGTTCTGGTACCCTACAGAGGTAATGAAAGTATATTGGAAGAATCGTCTGTTACCTGAAAAAAGCTATATAGAGCCACAGGCCTTGTAAAAGACGTGTTATCTGTGTTAAGGTGAAAAATAATAAAGAGCAGGTGATTGAATGCGTATAGGATTTTTAGGTGCAGGGACTTGGGGTTTTTGTTTAGCATCATTACTCGGGACAAAAGGGCATACAGTAACACTATGGACTGCAAATCCTGAATTGGCAAAAAAGCTTGGTAAAGATAGACACCATCCGAAACTGCCCCATTTTACTGCGAGTGATAATGTAAAAATTACAAGCGATTTACAAGAGACGCTTGCAGGGGCTGAGCTTATTGTAGAATCCGTGACCTCCAGAGGGGTGCGGCCCGTATTTGAACAGATACTTGCAATCGGAGTCTCTCCTAATATTCCGATTATCATTACGTCTAAAGGGATTGAGCAGAATAGTGGTCTATTACTTCCTGAGGTAGTAGTCGAGGTTCTCGGAGAAATGCATCGTAATAAAATTGGCTGTTTAAGTGGGCCAAGTCATGCCGAAGAGGTGATTCAAAAGCTGCCTACTTCTGTGGTATGTTCTTCTTATAATCCAGAACTGATGCACTTGATTTGCGAGACATTTAATACACCGAATTTTAGGGTCTATCCTAATGCGGATCTCAATGGAGTGGCATTTGGTGGGGCTATGAAGAATATTATCGCCATCGCTTGCGGGATCTCAGATGGGCTGGGTTTTGGAGATAATACCAAAGCCGCTTTAATGACTCGCGGCCTTCATGAAATCCGTAAACTCTCGGTTGTCAAGGGATGTAAGCAAGAAACTCTCAATGGACTGTCGGGTCTTGGTGATCTATGTGTAACCTGTTTATCCAAGTTAAGTCGTAATTATATGTTTGGATTTCTGATTGCTGAAGGACTGACCCCGGAGGCTGCAAGGGAGCAGATTGGTATGGTTGTAGAAGGAGTGTATACCTGTATTTCTGCCCTGCAGCTAGGAGAAAAAGCACATATTCCTCTTCCTATTACCGAAGCTGTATACACAATTATTTATAATAATCTGAATCCTCATGAAGCCGTAAAGGCTTTATTGCAAAGGGCAATTAAAGAAGAACACCTATGAAAGGGTTGCTTAAGGTTGTTACCGCGTGTGAGATGAATCGTATAGAGCAGCTGGCTCTATCTGCGGGCTCCGTAGCATCGGAATTCATGGAAAATGCGGGCAGAGGGATTGCTCGCGCTCTTTTTGCCTATATAAAGATTCACCCTCACATTCATCGGTTTTTTGTTTTTGTCGGCAAAGGAAACAATGGGGCAGATGCATTCACTGCGGCTGTTTATATGAAAGAGGCTGGAATGGACGTCGATGTCATCACCACGTATGATCAGCAAGAGTGCTCCCCTTTATGTCAAAGGCAGTGGAAAAGGTATCAAGACATTGGAGGTCTCATCCGATCTCTCTCTGCGCTGAAGCAGGAGGAGCTCTGTTCTGGGACCGTTATTCTAGATGGGCTGGTGGGCACAGGATTTAAGGGAGCAGCTAGAGGTACTCTGTATGATGCGATACAGAAAATCAACCACAGTCAGTCTGTGGTTTTTGCGGTCGATATCCCTTCAGGATTATGCGGTACGACAGGTTCTGTAGAAACGGAAGCGGTAAAAGCTAGATTCACCTTATTTTTAGAGCTTCCTAAGTTGGGGTTTTTTATAGGCAAAGGTTGGGGTTTTGTCGGTACGTGTCTGCCTGTCGGCTTTGGTATGCCAGAGCAGTGGTTAACTCAGGCAGAGGTCTCGGCGCTGCTAGTCATAGAAGAGGCAATGATCCCTCTTTTACCTCCTATGAAAAGGACCCGACATAAATATGAAGCGGGATATGTCCTGGCTGTTGCGGGGTCGGCTTCTATGTCCGGTGCGGCTGTACTGTCGTGTCTCTCAGCCCTACATTCTGGCGCTGGTATAGTACGGCTATATTGTGATGCAGTAAGGGAAAATGCAATCTACGGCCCCCCTTTTGAAATCATTAAAGAGGGGTTTAATTTAGATAAGATTCTGCATGAGATGGATAGAGCCTCTTCTTTTTTAATCGGTCCCGGTATGGGAAGGTCAGAGCAGATAGGAGATAGGCTGCAAGCTCTTCTAAAGAGCATTTCCATCCCCTGTGTACTTGATGCAGATGCTCTTTTTTGGCTTGCAGAGCACCCAACATGGACCTTACCAATGGATGCGGTGCTCACTCCACATCATCGAGAAATGCAAAGGCTTCTACAAATAGAAAAGGGTGCTACAGACGATCTGGATTGGTTTATTGCATGCGCCAGCTATGCAAAAAAACACCAGACAGTCGTTGTGGTAAAAGGAGCTCCTACAATGGTATTTTCTCATCTAGAGATCCCGGTCATCATCCCGTTTGGAGATCCTGGTATGGCGACTGCGGGAAGTGGCGATGTCCTTACTGGTATAATCGCCGCTCTATTAGCCCAAAAGATGTCTCCACTAGAAGCTGCCATCCTTGGAGTCTATTTACATGGAAAAGCAGGAGAAGCTGCAGCGCAGTTGCACACTTCTTATTCGATGGTCGCATCCAATATTATTGAGTCTTTGCCTGATGCCTTTAAAACTTTATTAAAGGGCGATTGAATAGCTCACAAGTAATGCTTCGACTCCAGGGTTTTTCGTGCCGAGAGATGCATTAGAGATATGGTAGAATTGGGCTCCGATTCTACTTTTATTTTTTAGTACGTAGCTCAGTTCTGCACACGATCTAAATTCTAAGGGGAAATGGAGTTTTTTTCCTCCTCCTGCATAATACAGTCCTGGGCATAAGCTCGGTGTCAACGCGATATGGGGACCAAAAAAGATGTCATATCCTATACCCCCAAACAGGTATGTGCTACCCTGATGTGTCGTAAATAAACCAAGGATAGGACGAGCTTTTTTATAGTTAGTAAGGGTCGATTTATACTCTAGTTGAATGATGGCATTATAAGGATTTTTGATAATATCAAATACCCCGAAACTTATTGTCAATAAATTAGGGTTATCAAACGTGGTATTTTTAAGGGTGCTGGCCTGGGAGAACGTAGTATGGAATGATAGGGCTGCTAAGGCTAAAAAAAAATAGTATTTCAAGGGGACTCGCCAGTTTAAAAAAGGGGTTACCTGTTTTTATGTAAACCTTTTTCTGACAAAATGCAATCGTGATTTTTCTTTTTTAGATTCTTGATTATCCGCTGTGCTCGTAATATTGTTGATACCACTCAACAAACTGAGCAATCCCTTCAGGGAGTTTTGTTTTTGGTGTAAAGCCTAGCATATTTTGGCTTTTTGTAATATCGGCATAGGTCATAGGAACTTCTCCAGGCTGCATGGGAAAGTGCTGTAAGGTTGCAGTTCTCTGTGATGCAGATTCGATCTGAGAAATCAGATCACTGACTGAATGCGGTTGATTATGGCCTAGATTAAAGATTTCATCTTGAGCTCCAAGGTTAATAGCTGCATAGGAGCCTCTGACAATATCATCGATATAGGTAAAATCCCTTTGCATCGTTCCTTCAGCAAATAGGGGTACAGGATGGTTGCTCAAGATCGCTTTTGTAAAGGAGAAATAGGCCATATCTGGTCGACCCCAGGGGCCGTATACAGTAAAAAACCGCAATCCTGTTACAGGGATATGATATAGGTGGTGGTATGAGCGGGCGATGATTTCATTGCTTTTTTTTGTCGCCCCGGAAAAATTAGAAGGGGAGTCTGTGGGGTCGCTTTATGCAAAAGGGATTTTTTTGTTCATCCCATATACGGAAGAGGAAGAGGCGTAGATGAAGGGGATCGATCCAAATTTACGACAGACCTCTAACATCTGCACAAAGCCATCTAGGTTGCTATGGACATAAGCTTGAGGATGTGTGATGCAATATCGGACTCCGGCCTGTGCAGCCAGATGGACAATATGTGTAATTCCTGCACCCTGAAAGAGGGATTCAATCATGTCTTTATCGCGAATATCCGCGGTATAAACTTCGATTCCTTCGTTTTTCAGAATTTGCGCGCGGTCATACTTCAATTTGGGATCATAGTAGTCATTGAAATTATCACAGCCAAGCACGACCTCTCCTTTGGATTTTAAATAGCGCGCTAGGTGAAAACCAATAAAGCCTGCAATCCCAGTAATAAAAATTTTCTTTCTCGATGAAAAAGACTTTTGCAGCGTATGATCCATTGCGATTGTACTTTGTTTGTATTGGCCTGATATTTATGAATAACTATTCTACCATGTTTTTAGATTTATTCCATCGTAAAAGCCTGTGTTTGCGATTCTTCTTTTTCCTATGTCCCTTCTTGAGTTTTGTGAGCTGCTCTAATCCTCCGTATAGGGGCGCAGATGTACTGGGAGCGGATGAATTCGTTATGGATTCCTATAAAATACGGCAGGGTAAATTTTCTATTCTTGAGATGCAGGGGACTTTCTCGTCCGAGCTTACTGAGGAGTTTTTAGAGCCCTATATCGATATAATTCATGAGGGCGATTTGTTGCAGATTACTGTCTTGCATCCAAGTCGAGCAGATCTTGTATCTGCATTTTCTTATTTAAATGGGAACGTCGGTTTTCGCGTAAGTAATGGACGGGTGATTCTACCCGACCTTGAGCCGATTGAAATTCAAGGGATGACTCTCGAACAGGCAAGAATCAATCTGCAAAATGAATATCAGAGCCATATTAAAGATGTGCAGCTGTTTTTATCTTTTAAAGATCGTATTGAAAGGAAAGTGGAGCTTGCGGGCCTGGTATCTACACCTTCTGTTCTTGTCGATGGAAGGATTCGCCTTTTTGAGACTCTGGCTGTTGCAAAAGTGGCTCCGTCAGCTAACTTTTTTAAAAGCTATGTCATTAGGGAAAATGAGATGGTCCCTGTTGATCTGTACAAGCTCATGAAAAATGGGGATATGTCGCAGAATATTGTGATGAGGGGCGGAGATAAAGTGTATATTGCTGATTCTTCTGATTCGACTATTATGGTCTTAGGAGAGGTAGGTAAGGAAAAGGTTGTTGATGTGCCTAGTGGTTTTATGACCCTGCGAAAAGCTTTAGCTGAGGCCGGAGGGATACCTTTTACCGGCGATAAATCATATATACAGGTTATCAGAGGCAACGTTCTTCATCCTAAGATTTATTCTCTTAATTGGCAGCATGTGATCCATTTACCTAATGATAGTATGCTGCTCATCCCTGGAGATATTGTGTATGTTGCGGCAAAACCTCTCACAGAATGGAATCGTTTTGTAGAGCAGATCTTACCTACATTAATTGGTTTTGATTTGGTTACGAAAGGAGTCAAGCAAATTGGTGTGAATGTGCCTTAGGGTAGGCTAACAATAAAAAATAAGAAGCGTATGACATCTAGATTTAAATCCGAGCCGTTTTTTTTCTCAAATCGCGACTTGCAAATTCTTTTTCAAAGAAAAAAAAAATGGTACCTACAGATAGGGATAGTCTCTTTTGTTATGGCATTTTTTATAGTAGCCGGATTACAGCCTGCGTACGTTTCGGAAGCTAAGTTTAAAAAAGCTAAGTCCTCTAAAGATAGTTTATTTGATTTTAAGAATGTCCTTAGTGCCATGCCTGGTGCAAGCGGGCCATCTAGTCCAGTTTCCTATTTAAAATCTCGTCGTCTCCTGCAAGAGGTGATCCGCGACCTTGGTTTGCAGGCAACAGTATATGAGCAGAGTTTTCTGGCTCGAATCGGATCCAATATCGCGAGAAATGTGCTTGCAGAGTGTTTGGATTTTTTGCCTATCCAGAAAGAGTTTGTTTTTCAAGACCTTCATTATGATGGCGATGTTCGCTTAGATTTGTATGTCCAGGTTCTTAATAAGGAAGAGTTTGTTGTCTGTGATCCCATCTTAAAGATCGATAAGCAAGGCTCTATTGGATCGTTGCTTACATTCGGTACTATCCAGTTTCTCTTATCGAGTGTGCCAGATCATTTTGTTGTAGATAAGAAGTATAAAATGAGCATTGAGCCGATGTATAAAGCGTTAGAACGCGTCCAGAAAAAATTTAATGTTAAAGATGATAAAGTGGATCAAGAGGTCCAGGTCTTAACATTTAGCTCACCATCCCCTACAGGATGTTCTTTGTTTTTGGATCGCGTTATGCAGAAGTATATCGCCTATATTAAAGATGAGGGGTATAAAATTTGCAGGGAGCAGGGAGATCTTGTAGGACAGAGAAAGCAACAGATTGCAGACGAATATAGACGATTTTTAGATGAGCATGTTTCTTATCTGGAAGAAAGTTTGGGGGCTGAAGGGTTTATGGGTAGCCGGCAGCATATGGCATTTATAGAAAAGCCGAATGAACTCTATCATTCTAAACTCTATGAAGTTGATCTTGAACTCAAGCGCTTACGCCCGTCGTTGATTTTAGATAATCCGGATACGCAAGAGCATAAGAGGCTCGAAAGAAAAGAGCAAGCAAGAGCGCAAGACCCTTATGATCTTATATCGTCTCTTGATACAAAGATGGCCGAATACCTAAGCCTGCAATCGATGAAAAAAGAAGGTGATAGATCTCAACTAATGGATTGGGATGTGCCAGAGGATGTTGATAGTTTATCTCAAGGAGAGAAAAGGCTAGAGACCGTTCTTGCCTATTTATCAGGCAGTCTTTCTTCTGTCGAGAGCTTAAAGGACAGGGGTACACATCAAAAGAATGGTTCTTCTGATTGGATGGCGGAAATAGAAAAGGAAGAGGTGATTTGTCAAGAGTCTTCCCCTGACATAAAGGGGAGAATGCAGATCCAATTAGATCGCAAGAAACGATCTCTTAAACAGGCTGTAACCTCTCTTTTATATCGCTTTCATGCTAAGAAACAGGTGCTTTTACAAGAAGAAGGTGGAATCGAGCATTCCCAAAAGACTCGAGGGGGGATCGATCGTGAGGCGATCCAACGATTATTTATTGACTATGGAAGAGAGATTGATGCAGTCCGACTCAATATTCAGCAGCTGACTTATTTAAAGGACCAAATTTTTGATCCAGCATTAGAAATCAGTTCTCTTGGCAATCTTTTACCAGATCCTGTCAGTCAAAAGATTATACAGGAAGCTACTCGGGTGGGTTTAGATCTTGCAGATGAAGGGAATCTCAGCGCTAAAGAATATGACCGGATTAAGGGCAATCTGTTTCATCAAAAACAGTTCCTTGCCCAGCACATCCAGCAACTGCTAGAGGTGCAAAAGATTCGAGAAAAAAGCATTCAAGAGCAGATATATTCCCTTAGAAATGAGACTGTGCATTTGTTAACAATAGAAAAACAGATCCTCGAAAGCAGGCTTGCTGAATTAAGGCAAAAAATGAGTGGATCTCTCCCTCAAAAGTGGAAAGCAGAAAACCTGCATTTACTGAAGAAAGAGTCCTATTTTGATAGTTTAGCCATGCTTGCCAAGGTAGAGGAATCTAAGTTAATCGAACAATATATGCAGCTTTCGGATTATAAAGTTGTGGATCCCGCTTTTCTACCGAATAAACCGCAGACCGGAAAAGTATTTGTTTGGCCATCTGTCATTTTTATCCTGTCTTGTTGTTCATTTTACGGCATAGACTTCTTTAAAAGAGCGATGAAAGGTAGTCCTGTATCCTCAGAGTTATTGCGGTATTATGATTTACCTCTGATGGGAACGATGAGTCCAATGGCAGGCTTGTCTGTGCAGGAGCTTAGTTCTCAGGATTTGGAGTCGATGAGAAAGGTGGCGCATTTTGCTTTTTTACATAAACCGGTTGTAGACGGGATAGCCTTATCTCTTTTAGGGTGTAATACTCCTGATTATTCTCATAATCTTGCATGTATCCTGGCTCAAAGAGGGGCTAGGGTTCTGCTGATAGATAGTGCGTTTGCTTCGCTAAGTCCTATAGGTGGGGTAGGGGGTATGTTCGATTATCTTAGGGGAGAGGTGAATGAGCCTTCTATTATCGAGCGTGGTCCCTATAATTTTATATACTGTGGTGGATATTCCAAAAGTTTTGTCGAGATGCTAGCACAAAACAAACTAAAAGAGTTTGTGAATGCACGAAAATCGGACTATGATTTTGTATTGATGTATACACGAGCAGGTGTCCTTTCTGTAGAGGCGATGATTTATCAGTCTTTGTCTGATTTGTGCATTGTAGGCACAGGTTTTGATGACTCGATTGAAGATTTAAAAGGCTTTCTCGATTGGAAAGAATCTAAAAAGAAAGAGTGTGTAGCTTTTGTATTATCGGAATAACATAGTACGAAAGGGACACACGGCTTCTGTAAGGGTTTAGTCTTTGGCGTCAATGATCTTTGCCGGTTGATCCCTTTTGAGAGTTTGGCATGAGTGATTACTCAAGTAACGTCTTTTTTCCTGCACACCAAATGGTTGCCTAATTAGTTTTTTTGTGGGTAGGGGGGCAGTATAGTCCCTCGGCTAGACTTTACAGAATCATATGCCCCCCTTCCGACTTAAGGCCGCGAGTAGGCTTTATTCTCTCTTTTCTTTGTGTAATCCTTCTGTGTTGGACTAATGCACTACGTTTCTTGTAGCTTTTCATATTGAGCTCCAAAATGGTCATATGATGAACCAATCGGTCCACTGCTGCTATTGCCATTGATTTATCCATGAAAATTTTATCCAATTCCGTAAATGCTTGAGTACACTGTTATTCTCGTATCTCTCGCTGATAAGTGCAAATAAGACACTGGTTTCTATCTGATCCTTCTGAAAATATCCAAAATAAGGCAGTCTTATTTATTGAGCTTTTCAACTGCTGAGGATAGAGCATACTCCCGTTTGGCTGCTTGTAACTGCTGAACTAAATCTGTAGTTCTGATGTGGGCTTTTGTCAAGAAGAGGCGCGATTGTGGCATCCCATATCACTGGAAAGGGATCTTTTCTTGTGTGCCAGTTATGAGTCGATTTAGCCTCTGTAAAACCACGATTTTTCATCTTATAGGCTGAGCGCTCGGAAAAGCCAGTCTGAGCAGCTGCTGTTTTGTAGGTTTTCGCACCTTTTCTAGATTGCATATATATTTTCACCTGTTGGTCAGTAATTTTCTTCCCACTCATTGAAAGCCTCCATGCAAAGCGTCAAAAGCCTTAATTAGTAGAATTTTTTTACCGGCAACGATAATTATCGTTCACCAGCAGTCCTAATTGTCGATCAACACTTAGAATGGTTTATGGTGCGCTCTTGCCTACAGAGGCTTTGCATCGAGGTTATCTATTCTGCCAATGCTGCTGTTCATTCTCTTTTCCCTCATCGGATAGAGGTCCTAGCAGCAGGTGAGGGTGGTATTTGTGTTTTATGCAAATCTCCCTCCATTTAGCAATGATTTGTGCCGCAAGAGGAGCAGCTTCTTTCCCCCCAGTATCACTAAATCGGAGGTATACGGCGATGGCAAGTTCCGGTTTATCCCATAGGGTATTGCCTTTTACATCTTGATGAAAGCTAATGCCTCCAAACCAAATGTTATTAACAATTTCCGCTTTTGATTCAGAGTCGATCCATTGCTTATATAAGGTTTCGGCAGTTCCCGTTTTTCCAATGAGTTGATTTCGGAGAGAGAGGTAATCTTGCATGATTTTAGGATGCGTCCATAGCGCTTTAATAACATTAGGACGCGCGGTCCCTTTTGCTCCATTAATGACTCTTTGCATCCCGTCGAGTAAAAAAGATCGTATTTCGGGAGGGAGGAATATTTCTCTTTTTATTTCTGTTGGCGTGATGTTAACAGTGTCTTCTTGCTCGGTCATTAAGGATTCTGTAAATAAGGGGAAATGGATCCCTACAAGCGAGAGGGATTGTTGCATAGGGAAGGTCTCTGAGGACGTATGTTTTCTTGTGGATGTATTTTTTTTCCCAGCAGTTAATTGTACAATTTTTGGTGTAAAGACTTTCCCTTTATTAGCGATTGCAGACAGCATTACACTCGTTTGTAATGGGGTGACAACCAAGGAGTGTTGTCCAATTGCAAATGAATACAAACCTGTTTGATTGTCATTTAAATCTTTGGGGATATTTCCTGCAATTTCCCCAGGAAGCTCGATCCCTGTTTTGGTGCCGAAACCAAAGTTTTTTGCTGCCTCTTGGAGTAGCTCGGGATGTTCGATATGTTCTGCTGCCAGGTAAGAAAAGTATAGGTTGCTAGACTGCTCTAACGCGCCTCTCACATCAATTGTTCCAATGTTTGCGTGACTTCGAGGCAGCTTACCCCCTTTATAAAATCTTCGTATCGCTTCCCCATTGACTGTATACCCAAGGATTTGTTGGCTTGTCCCTGTGTGATCTAGCCGGAGCTGGTCTGTAAGAGTCAGGGGATTTAACTGAGAAAGATGGGCATTATTTTCGATAAGGTAATTGTACTTTTGTCGCAATGCTTCATAAGCCACAACAAGTTTAAATACAGACCCTTGTGCTGCAGCCTGCCGAAAAGCTTGAGAGCGTCCATATCCGTATCCTGCAAGGGGATAAAAGGCTCCTGCTAGATGTTTTAGTTGTTGTTCCCCATTAGTATGCCTAAGCATCCTATAGCGTCCCCATAGGGGTATGTTGAGGTCGGCAAACCCTTTCATATGCTTGATATGGTGAATCGATGCATCAGGGCCCATTCCATCGAAAGCAATATGTAGTTTTTCGATCAATGGTCCGTAAGTCGTTATATAATCTTGTTTGAGCTGTAACAGTTTTTCTACATAAGGTTGCAGCCTTAGGTTTTCTTCTATGCTGAATTTTTGTGCGTCGTGAAGTAGGGTATTAAGAAACAGTGGGCTACATATACTCCAGAATTGTTGAAATAGTGATTTTTCCACTTTGTCTAAGTACTCTGTGTAAGGCTTGACGTGTTTTTTTTGCTCTTTTTCTTCTTTTCTTTTTTGCTTTAGGTATTCTTTAAAGTGTTCTTTTCTCCAATCAGCAAAGTCTAGATTATGGTGAATAGCTTGAACTTCTTCATAAACGAGTGTTCGCAAGCACTGGAGTGCTTGCGATACTTCATACAGCTTGCTTAACGACAAATCTTGCCAGGTAGTAAACATCGATGGGCTATTACCTGCCCCTAGTAGACCTAATCTACATAGATCAAGAACGAGTAATTTATCATCATTATGTTTGATCTCTTTAAGAAAAGGATCTAAAACACTTTTGTGGAAGGTGGTTTCCTGAGAAGAGTCGGCCAGTTGAGTCCATATTAGATCTTTTTGTTCCTGTAGAATTGTTTTTTTTACTGTAATATGAGGTGGATCGCTGTATAGTACCTGTATTAAAGCTCTAGCATCCCCTTGTGCTGTAAGATCTAGCAGTGCCTGAAAGGAATGAACCATCTTGAGTGCATTTCCTATCGACCCTATCGTCTCTATCGATTTTTTTACTGTGCTGTTAGGTGGTAGAATGGTGCTGAGATAGGAGTCCCAGGTGACCATTTGCTTTTCTATATAGAAATGCTCATCATTTAGTGAGTAACGTTCTCGTTCTAAGGGGGTCTTTCCATCCCATAGATCTCCTACAAATGTTTCATTTTCTATCCATTTTGCAATCACTCTTTGCTTGTCTTTTTTCTGCCCTGTCATTTGGACTGGAATAAAGTCATTCGGATCAAAGCGAGGATAGGAGGCAAGAGCCAGAGTTTCTCCCGTATTTGGATCGATAGCCACGATAGCACCCCCCATGATCCAAGGTCTTGCTACACCGATCATCCGAGCAGGATCTCTCGTTTGTCTTACCGCTTCGTTATGTGCAAGGAGTCCTTCTGCATATTCCTGCAATTCTGAGGAAATAGTCAGCAACACTCTTTGGCCGCTTGCGCTATTTTTGCTGCTGGCAAGAGCTCTTAGGCAATTCCCTTTGCGATTGATTTCAAAGATTTTTTTCCCATGCAGACCGCGCAACGTTTCTTCATAGACACTTTCGATACCTGTTTTTCCTATCTGGTCATTAATCATATAGGCTTTTTCTTGGAGCTCTTTTAGTCTCTCTCTTACTTCAATAGGATTATTAAAGCCTGTCGGCAGTATCGCTAGATCACCTCGGTCCCTCTGTTCTAGGTACTGGGTGAGTTCTTTAATCTCTTCGGCGATTTTTATATATTGAGTTTGACTAATGGATCCGAGGTATCCAACAATGTCACACCCGACTTTCCCTATGGGATAAATTCGTTTGGTGGATTTTTGTGCTTCTATACCGACCCAATCTTTTTCCTGTATTTTTAAGCGGTAATATTCCTGTTCTGAGAGGTCTTCTTTGATGATAAAAGGAGTGTGCGGAAAAAGAGAGGCTTTGGCATGAATCGTGTCTTCTATTTGGACTGGATCCATTTTAAGCTCATGTGCTAGATGCAAGGCTAGTGCTTGGATGTAGTTGCTACGAGCGGGTTCACGGATTTTATTTCCTTTTGCATCTTTTTTCCATCTGCCACTGGGTATTTGGCGCAGATCTGCGTAGCGAACAGCTGCATTGTACTGGAGTTTATTGGTTGCCATGGGGATATTAAAGCGATCTCTAATCGTGGCTCGTTCTGCTTTATCAATAAGGGTTTTTCTTTGTGGTTTTAAGGCTTTTTCGACATGCTCTTCATGTTGAATAAAGCTCAGGTACCACACTCGGGTGAAAATCAATAAGAAGGCCAGTAAGATGATATTTAAAACGCGATTAGCCTTACAGGAGATGTTAAAATCGGGTCTCATAAAGTGGGGTGTACTCTTCTAGGCCTATTACCCTACTAGTATAGAGTTATTCTCGTCTTTTTTAAATTAAAAAATTTACGGTGAAAATGCTAGTAAAAAAAACAGATACCTTTTCGAAAGGGATATAAGATTTACGGTAAAAAATATTTCAGTTGGATAAAATGAAGGGGAAGTTGTAGTATTCCGGTGTCTTTCTCAGTAGTTTTTCTTGAAAGCAGCTAGCTAACAGAAAATTACTTGGAAAAATAGTGCAATTCAGTTACAACATCTGTTGTGAAATTAAGCGCCTGTAGTTCAATGGTAGAACCGTAGCCTTCCAAGCTACTCGCATCAGTTCGATTCTGATCAGGCGCTTTTTCCTTATTTATTAATTACAAATTTAAGCAAGACCGAAATTCTTCCATACTTTTTTAGGAAGAATGCCGTCGTCAACATAGAGGGACAAGGCTTGGCTACTGAAAATCAGACTATTGAAGTCACAATTAAAGATTTACTAGAAAGTGGTGCTCATTTTGGTCACCAAAAACATCGTTGGAATCCTAAGATGAGACGTTTCATCTTTGAGGAAAGAAACGGTATTTACATTATTGATCTTGCAAAAACAATGCAGCAGATTCGTAGTGCTGTGCAGGTTGTTAAAGAAACTGTAGGTAAGAAAAAATCGATTCTGTTTGTCGGCACAAAAAAGCAAGCGAAAAGTGTAGTGCGTGAATGTGCAGAAGAGTGCGGTGAGTTTTACATCTGTGAGCGCTGGCTTGGCGGGACCTTGACTAACCTTTCTACTATTCGTCAATCTGTTAAGTCCTTAGAGAGGATTGAAAAGAAAATCGCCGTAGGAAGTGAAGGGTTTACCAAAAAAGAATTGTCTTTAATGGGAAAAGATCAGATTAAACTGGATAGAAACCTTTCCGGAATCCGTTCCATGCGTAAACCTCCAGGCTTAGTCGTGGTGGTCGATCCAAGTAGAGAGCATATTGCAGTAGCAGAAGCGAAAAAGCTTGGTATCCCTATTATGGCTCTTGTAGATACAAACTGCGATCCCGATCCTATTGATTACGTAATTGCTTGTAATGATGATGCTCTTAAAAGTATTAAGCTAATTCTTCAAGCTCTAACTACAGGAATCACAGAAAGAAAAGCAGAAATGAAGATTCATGTGGGTAAAATAGGCCCTGATAAAGATTCTGGTGATGGTCAAAGAGCAGAAGATGCATCAGAAGAAGATGAGGGGTAATCATGAGTAAAGTTACAGCTGATATGGTGAAAGAGCTCCGCGAGCGTACAGGCGTTGGCATGGGCAAGTGTAAGGAAGCTCTTGACGCTTGTGCTGGTGATATGGAAAAAGCCATCGATCATCTTCGTAAGGCAGGCATGGCTTCTTCTGTCAAAAAAGAGGGTAGAGATGTTAATGAAGGGTTGATCAGTTATGCTGAGTCAGCACATGCAGCCACCCTTGTTGAAGTGAACTCTGAGACAGATTTTGTGGCCCAAAATGATATTTTTAAGGGGTTTATTAAGGATGTAGCGCAAGATGCAGCGGATTCCCGCCCAGCCTCTTTGGGTGAGTTCTTACAGCAAGTTTACAGCAAAGACTCGTCTCTGACAATTGATCAGTTAAGAGCTATTACAATGCAGCGTCTTGGAGAGAATATTCAGTTGAAAAGACTGGTCGTCCTCCTGAAATCTTCCGATATTTCTATCGGTATTTATTCTCATATGGGCGGTAAGATTATAACGGTCGTGACCCTCAATGGCGGATCTGGTAATGAGGCGTTTGCAAGAGAGCTTGCTATGCACGTAGCAGCAGAAGCTCCTGAGTATCTGCATCCAAAGGACATTCCTGAGGCAGCATTGGCTAGAGAGCAAGATATTGCTAAGGATCAAGTCAAGGATAAGCCTGCAAATATAGTAGATAAGATTGTAGAAGGAAAAATCAAAGCCTATTATGATCAAGTTTGCTTGCTCTGTCAGAAGTACATCAAGGACAACGCTTTTTCTGTTGCTGATGTGGTTGCAGCGGAAGCTAAAAAACAAGGTAAAGAGATTACAGTCCAAAGCTTTATGCGTTGGAAGGTAGGAGGATAGACTTTTTATGATGAAACCTCTTTATAAGCGGGTGCTCATTAAATTATCTGGTGAAGCTCTGATGGGCCAACAAGGCTTTGGTATAGAGCGTAAAGCCTGTGATTTAATTGCGCAGTCCATTAAAGAGGTTCATGATTTAGGAGTCGAAATAGGGATTGTTGTCGGGGGTGGTAACATTTTTCGTGGCGTGCAAGCTGAAGAATTTGGTTTTGCGCGCACTCCAGCAGATCAAATTGGTATGCTGGCTACAACGATGAATGGACTCATTCTGCAACAATCCCTTTCTATTTTAGGGGTCTTTAGCATTGTCATGAGCTCTTTAACCGATTCTTTTACTGAAAAGTATAACTGGACTCGTTGTCTGGAAGCCGTCCAGAAAAAAAAGATTGTTATTTTTGTGGGTGGTACAGGAAACCCATACTTTACAACAGATACTGCAGCAGCGCTCCGAGCCGTTGAGATTCAAGCGGATATTGTTATGAAGGCTACGAAAGTCGATGGGATTTATACAGACGATCCCCAGAAAAACCCCTTAGCCAAGAAATATGAGCAGCTGACTTATCTCGAAGCACTTTCTAAAAAGCTCAATGTTATGGATGCTACCGCCATTGCCCTTTGCAGAGAAAATCATCTACCCATCTATGTATTTAGCCTTTTCCAAAAAGGATCACTACTCAGTGCCATTTGCCATAGAAGGGGAGGCACACTAGTTACAGGAGAAATAACATGAGCGTTACAGATCAAGCCAAAGCTAAAATGCAGGCGACCATTGATCATTTAAAACAAGAACTCAAAAATCTTCGCACAGGTCGTGCAAATCCCTCTATTTTAGATAATGTGTTTATAGAGGTTTACGGTACTCAGGTGAGATTAAAAGAGCTAGCGGCAGTTTCCGCACCGGAAGCAAGGCAGCTGCTTATTAATCCTTTTGATCGTTCAACGGCTGGTGCTATCAGCAAGGGAATAGAAAAGGCTAATTTAAATCTGCAGCCGATGCTCGATGGCAATGTCATCCGTATTAATATTCCTCCTATGGATGAGTCAACCAGAAAAGAAATGGTAAAAATAGGCAAGAAAAAGGCAGAAGAATCTAAAGTGACGATCCGTGAGAGTCGCCGTAAGTTTAACGAAATCATCCGTAAGCAGAAAGCCGATTCTGAAATCACCGAAGATGTTATGAAGAAGCAAGAGAAGATCATCCAAGACTTTACAGATCAGTTCTGCAAGGAAACTGATGATCTGATGAGTATCAAAGAAAAAGAAATCATGACTGTTTGAAAAACGGTTGCAAAGAAATCTGCTTGTTACGTATACTTGCGGCTTCTTTGATGAATGAAATGTGCGGCCCCATCGTCTAGTTTGGCCTAGGACACCAGATTTTCATTCTGATAACAGGGGTTCGAATCCCCTTGGGGTCATCAAAGAGACTTTAGCTCAGTCGGTAGAGCATCTCACTTTTAATGAGAGGGTCGATGGTTCGAGCCCATCAAGTCTCAATCTTTAAAGCACCTGATATTCAGGTGCTTTTTTTATTTCTACGATTTTCTTTGCAAAGCCTTTGATGGTGCAGTAAAAAATAATCTCAACCGGCACGAGTCCAACAAATCGGTACAACGAGGTTGGAATATGGCATCAATTTATAACCGCAAAAATGAAAATGGATCATCCGTATGGCGTGCAGCCTAAATTCCCGAAAAATTATACATAGGTTTGTAGGTTAATATCAAAGGCTGCAAAAAACTTTCTCTGTTTTTTAGTCAGCTCTGTTTGCTCGTAAATGTGATCAAAAAGCAGAGATGTTCCTACTGTTTTTATGGTGGCAATGGTTGCATTCATAGATGGCTCTGTTGATTTAACAGCATTAGATTTTTTGGATGGAATGATCTCATTTGTCTTGGGGTCTAATTTTCCAATGCATGTACGTTTGCTGTCAGGCCGTTTTGTTTCCTTATTCCAAAAGGAATGGCACTCATATAAGTATGTAATGCCGCTTTTCTTATTCTTAAGGTAGACGATTGACATCTCTTTGATATTTCCTTTAAATATATGTATAGTTACGCATATGTTTAAGAAAAAACAAGGCCTAAAATGAATTTAATCATCTTATTGTTAGCGTGTTATAGAAATCCTATGTATAATTTTCGGGAATTACTTGTCAATAAGTTTTTCTTGCAATCGCCCTGAGGTTTCCCCCTCTTTTCTATTAGTGCACCTATAAACTCTAAGAAAACCAATGCTCTTGGATAGCTGCTTTTTATTATCTTTAGAATAAAGTTGAGAGAGAGAGTAGATCTGCTAACTAGCTTATATTCAAAGGGTACTTGATCCTCACTTCAAAGATAGTACCCGTGATATGGGATTGTTGTAAAATGTTGAGAGCCATACTTGCGACATCTTCTACAGTCACAAGGGAGTCTTGCTCCTCATCTGGAAAATGTAATTGTCGCATGGGAGTCGCTGTTCTTTGAGGGGCTAGGATATTGATAACATGATCTGGCCTTTCTTCTGCGATTCCTTGGGTGAAGTTTACCACAGCCGCTTTGGTCGCGCTATAGATGGCATAATCTTTCCTGCCTTTAAAATAGGATGATGAGGCGATATTTAAAATATGTCCTTGAGGTGCGATTTTTGCATAGCGGCAGGCAAAGATGATACTATGTAAATTGTTGTCGATAAGAGACGTGATATCTTTGCTAGATAACCGATCTAGGGAAGAGTAGATAAGTTGACCCACGCTATTAATTAAGCCATCGACCGGGCCGTATTTGGCATAGATCGATTCGAATACCTTCTCGGCTTGGGAGGCTTGGGATAGGTTAGCAGGGAATTCCTTTGCAGTTCTAGACACCGAGATTACTTTGGCTTGGGCTGTTTCAAGCGCCTTGGTAATTCCCGTGCCGATTCCTCCCGATCCGCCCGTAATGATATACGTTTTTCCAGCAAACGAGTGGTCTGTATTCATGTTTATATGAAAGGTTGGTAATCGCAGGATTTGTTCGGCTAAATATAGGTCCAGCTCTGTCGTAATTTTAATATTACACTCACTTCCTTCAACGATATGGACCGGATGTCCGAGTTGTTTGACAAGAGTACAGTCATCGGTGGTATCGCTTAGGTTGTGTATGGGTGCTGTTTCATGTGCTTGCTTAATTAAAGGAATAAGGAAGCTCTGAGGCGTTTGACCCCTCAGATAATGACTGCGCATCGGGATATCATCGATGGTTTTTCCCGTGGGTGCATGGACTACTGTATCTGTAGATCTTATGCAGGTATCTACTGCATGATATTTGATGACCGCATTTACATTATCCGTCAGAATTTTTTGCGTAATAAATGGTCTTACAGCATCATGGATCACAACGTGTGTGCTCTTAGGGTCGAGCGCTTCCAATCCTAAAGAGGATGATTCTTGTCTTGTTTTACCTCCTATAGTGATCTTGATCGGGATAGAGGCTTTGGTGTTGCTGGTAAGCTCAGTAACGAGTCTTAGCCACTTATATGGACAAATAAGAATAATTTCCGAGAAAAGATGAGATTTTATAAAAACTTCGAGGGTATGGAGAAAAACAGCTTTGCCCGATAACCTATGAAACTGTTTTGGTGTACTACTGTTAAATCTCGAACCTTGCCCTCCCATAAGAAGCATAGCACTTACTTTGTAGGTCATGACTGCCTTCATTGGATGGTTATGGAATAAATGCTACCGATCTATTCAAGTCCTGTCAATGGGATATCCAGCTAGAGGAGCTATTCTTGAAAATGGGCGTCTTTTAATTCCTTATGAATAAATTCCGCTCTTTTAGTAGAAATCTGTTGGGGGTCTATAACGCTCTTATCACTAAGGAATCCGATATGGGCTCTCTGGCAGGTAAAAAAGACTTCATTAATTTTACTGTCGTTGATTCCAGTAATCCACCCTAGCTGAATCCCTAGTTTAATTTTACTAATTGCATCGAGGACTTCCTTGGTATGTAATTGAAAAGAGTGGATAAGAAGGCCCAAAGAGCGGCTGACTAGGTCCTTGATGACAAGCTCATTAGAGGCCTTACATTGTTCTTGCAGAGTTTTTTCCGCAAGACTGAGTTTTGTTGCGCTCATGTGAAGGTCTCTAAGAATCATCTCCTCCGTAAGTCCTAGGTTGTATTTATTTTGTAATAAGACAAAATCCCCCATAAATTCCAAGGGCTTACCATCAAGACTTGAAATGGTCACGCTCTCTTCCAGATGAAGGTCCAGCATATTTTCTAGTTGCTTGTTGTGTATCAACAGGGGCAGATGCAAATAGCATACGACCGTCAACCCTGTTCCACATTTACTGGGATCCGATGTGAGATAGCCAAAACGAGAGGAGAAATTAGGGTCAAGTATACCACTAATGGCTGTATCGATATCACTCAAAACTTCCCATGTTTTTTCCCACTTGTTTTTGCAGTCAATCAGTTGCATTTGAAGGTGATCAGAGATATTGATGAGTGCTAAAAAATGGGCCGTATCATCGACAATAAAGGCTTGTCCTTTAAAAGTATTTTGGAAGCTTTCTCTACATAAGAAATGTTCATAGAGAAATTCCTTTTCCAGTGGGGGCAGTTCTTCTGCTTTTAAGCAGACTGGATTTTTAAGTTGTTGTAGTTTTATAAGAATTTGACAGAGTTGATCTGCCACTTGAATAGATTGCCCCTCTGTCATTTTCTGAGGAAAAAAGTTGCCTGCAAAATTCCTATACAGAAAAAAAGAGGTGGCAGGCCACATCGGGTTGTTATTTTCATCCCATGGAGAATGAGTGTAAAATGGCTTAGGAAGAACTGTTTTTTCTTGCATTCGGTTTGTCCATCAGATCTTTAATTTGGTCTCTTAGCCAGGCAGCCTGTTCATAATTTTCTTTTTTAAGGGCATCATTGAGGGCTTCATTAAGCGCTGTAAGCTGGCTCGATGCAGGGATTTCTAGTAGCATTTTGGGGGATTTCCCAATATGAAGGGGTTGTGATTTTTTCCTATTTAATTGTTTTTGTAATCGATTAGGTAGCATCTTTAATGTGAGAAGCTCTTCTATGATTAATTCTTCGAATACAATATAGCATTCACTGCAGCCAAGAGGATTGCCTGTTTGCATGGACTCTAGCGTGGTACCGCAGCTGCCGCAACATAGGCCCATATCTTTTCCAGAAAGCTTAGAATTTGCCGATCCTGTAGAGCCGGTCATTTTTTGCTGAAATATCGGACAGTCATCACACATTTGCAAGCAAGAATGACTCTCTGCTATGATTTCTGTATAGACCACAGTCACAGCTTTTTTACAGTGACTGCATTCATCGGGTCTTTCAGGCATGCTTTTATCCTTTCCTTATTGACTGGGCAGTTCCTACAGAGAGAGGAGGCTCCGTTATCGAGCTATACCACTCAGCTTTGTTTATCACAAGTAAGGAAAGAAAGGTTCTATAGGATCCTTTTTAAAAGAAAGTAGCCAGATATTTATCCCGTAAGATTAGGGGAACTTAAGGAAATCGTGAAATTCTTTCTTTTTAAAGCCCATATCATATTCAAGATTCCAATCGATCTCGCGATTAATATGGTTGATATCTTGTAGTCGAGGAATAAAATACTCGGTCGGCTTAAATCGTTTTGTTACAGTGGATTCATGGCCTACATAACGATCTATAAGGGTAGGTTTTGCTTTCAGATCTAGTTGATAGGTGGATGTTAAAAAATCTAAAAACCCTGATTGATCATTACGTAGATCTTCGTATCTAATAAGGAGATAGTTTTTTACAAAGTGTCTGAGATTTAAGTAGTTTAAAGATTTGTATTTTCTGAGTTCCATGACATTGTTAAAGGGAGCATTTGTCCATGGATTGCAATTGTCAGTTGGTGCAGCGCCCTCTGTAGCATGCCATTGATGGGTAATAAAAGATCGAAAGTTAGTACAAAGTACAGAGTCTACATGGTAGGGGGTGTTATAAAAGCTGCGCAACCAATCATAGGGATCTCTTACGAGTACAATAAAAAGGCAATGATCAGAGCCAGCGTAATAACAGCGGGCTGATGCATCGTCGAGAGCACAGTTATTTTTTGTGTTTACATAGGGAGGATTTATCCATGGTATAAAGTGCTTCTGACCGTAGAATTCATGATGTAAATGAGTGAAGTTCTTTTCTATAAGCAAGGTTAAGAATTTGGTCCCTGAGCATCGTTCTCCCATAACGAAGAAAGAGCGAATTTCCGTATTGCTAGTTTGATTAAATTGATTATCGAAGGAGCTGCTGTAAAGATGAGCGCCTATCAGGGAAAGCAAAAGTACAAAATAACGGATCATAGAACCTTCCTATCATATAAAATAGTCGTGTATTATTCTTCGGGAGTCTCTTTATTGGCAATAAATTATTTTGATGAGTCTTCGATTGTTGCGTTTTGGACTGGCTAGAAACAGGGGAATGCTTTTATTGCGCGGCTAATCGGTAGTGGTTTGTTCGTCTAAAGGGAGATGTAGTGGAGGCTCTGCTTCTAATATAGTCGGAGAGGGGATAAATAAGGAGAAGAGTAGTG
>CAMDPQ010000001.1 GCA_945905275.1 Chlamydia trachomatis | reverse complement strand
CCCTACAGGAGAGTAGATCACTAAGCCTAGCTTTTTATCTTCTAAGCTCAAGGTCTCATAGGTTTCATAATCCCATATAGGAAAAGCATCTGATTTAAGGTCTGGATGTGTAGGATTCCATGTGCTAACTAGGGCTTGTTGAACTGCTTTAGACTGGGCGGCCGCTATCTGACCTAAACGGAATGCCAAGAAGCTATTGCTAGCAGGCAGTTTGCTTAGAGCAAGGGTAAAGCTTTTTTCAAAAGGGGTGATGTTTTCACCGCTTTGTCGATTTACATAAGCAATCTGATTGTAAATAATTTGTTCAGCATCATTGCCCATCGATTTTTTCGCGTGAAATTGCGCGATCCTATCCGTGACGTCTACATAGGGGGTAATAAGGATCTTCCCATTTTGCCAATCAATTGCCATTTTTTCAAAAAATGGGTTTTTCCCATCTAGATCAAATGTTTGTACGGCCGATACATTCCCTGTATTTTTGAGCGAGCTTTGCATGCTTGCCCCTACCGATGCATAGGTCCAGGGAGGTTTCCCTGAAGCTAAAGCCAGTTGGTTTGTTTTGATTAAACCAATTGTAGCCTCTAGAGACTGCTCTCTATAGGTAAGGGTTTGCATTTGCTGCATCTCAGGGGATTCAGGTAATGCATGCGTGCTTAGCCCTTTTTTTTCTGTAGATATCGTGTCTTTAACGGATTCAAGTTTTGCTATAAACTTTTGAATCAGCTCTTGCTTGCTCCCTTCTTCTGTTTGGCTAAAGCTTGCAAAAAAGCGTCTAGCAGCATCAGTATTAGACCCAAACGCTTTTACAAAAGATTGAAGATTTTCCGAAAGCTGTAGAGCTAGTTCGAGATTTAAAGCGGGATCTTTGCTTTTAATCAGAGATTGCAGTGCTTGGGCGTTTTCTCCTGATCCTCCTAAGGCAAGGGTCAACTCCAAGATTCGATCATGGACCAAAGCTTGGTACAGTGGGGTTACTTGACCATTCTCCTCAAATTTTTTAGAGTATTGAAAATACTCTTTGGTTTGTGTGAGATCGATGTGAACAGGTATTCTACGACGGACTGTAGCTTGTTTATCATCTTGGAAATGGGGCTCGTAGGGTGTAAGTTGTGCGGGTATAAAGGGGATTAAAGATCCAGCTCGAGGAATGTAGTGTTTAAAAATATCCGCGTCTTGTTTCGTCGTAAATCCGATTTGAATGAATTCGGGTTGTTTTGGATCTAGTGCTATATTGGATGGTTGGATTCTTAGTAGCTTGCAAAATGACTCTACCCATTCAATCGATTGATTTTCTAGGTCGGTAATGCGATGGACGATTGAGGTCGCGATCTGCTGAGATTGTTTTTCAGTGACAGGTAGTTTTAAGGGTTTTACGTAATAAAAGACCGTAGGGAGGATGTTAAATGCGGTGAGAAAAATGACTCCTGTAATCAAAAAGAGCTGCCAGCGCTTTTGTTTTTCCATCTTGAATATATCCCTTGGTAGTAAAGCTAAAGAGGTTTTTTCGAAAGAATATCTCTCGATGTGGATTCTGTCTAGTCAAAATAAATTTATAAATTGGGAGTCCGAATTATGGATTAGTTTAAAAATAATTACCACTCAAATCCATCATCAGATATGCTACTTTTTTAGTTTTAAAAATTAGATGATTTAACATATGGCAAAAAGCATTATTGTTGTTGGGCTCCAATGGGGCGATGAAGGAAAGGGGAAGGTTATTGATTTACTTTCTGAGCGTGCTGACTGTGTTGTCAGAGCCCAGGGAGGCAACAATGCAGGACATACGATTGTTGTTCAGGACAAAGAATATAAGTTTCACCTGGTCCCTTCAGGGGCGTTGAATCCCAAGGCTCGCTGTTTTATTACAGGCGGCACAGTGATTGATCCAGCTGTTTTACTTGGTGAAATAAGTGGCCTCGAGAAAAGTGGGGTCGCTCTAAAAGGCCGGCTGAAAATTTCCGCCTCGGCCCACTTGATCATGCCCTATCATCGCCTCTTTGATAGATTATATGAACTCCGAAAAGGAAAAGAGGCGATCGGAACGACAGGTAAGGGGATAGGGCCTTGTTATGCAGATAAGGCGTTAAGGATTGGCTTTCAGATCGGGGAACTATTGGATCCTAATAGCTTTAAAAGAAAGCTTTCCGGTGTGTTAGCCATCAAAAATCAGGAGCTTCGCTTACTATTTGCTGAGCCTGAGCTAAGTCTTGCAGAGATGTATGAGGAATATATTGAATTCGCCGATAGGCTCAGGGGTTTTATTTATACTGATGTAGAAACAGAGCTTGCGGTGGCTTTAGATGCGAATCAAAGAGTGTTATTCGAAGGGGCTCATGGGACCTTTTTAGATACAACATTTGGGACATACCCGTATGTTACAGCATGTAGCACGTTAGCCTCAGGAGTTGCCGCTGGAGCCGGGATTGGTCCTACTCGAATCCATCATGTTTTAGGGGTTGTTAAAGCCTATACCACAAGAGTGGGAAACGGTCCATTGCCTGCAGCTCTTTCAGAGGAAGATATGCGCTATTTTATGGATAATATCAGTGCAAGAGAAGTAGGGACCACTACAGGAAGAAATAGACGGCTAGCTTGGTTTGATGCTCCACTAATTCGTCAGGCTATTCACTTAAATGGTGTTAATTCGATTGCTCTTATGAAGTTGGATATCCTCGATACGCTTGCGACCATTAAGATTTGTGTCGCTTATCAGTATAAAGGAGGGAGAATCGAGATCCCGCCGGTACTGACCTCAGAGTGGGAGTTTGCCGAGCCTGTGTATGAAGTTCTGGAGGGTTGGAAGACCGATACGTCCTCGATCACTCAACTAGCTGATTTGCCGGAAAATGCGCAAAAATATCTACAAAAAATAGAGGATCTTTGCGGATGCCCGATTTCGTTGATATCTACCGGTCCAGAAAGAGAAAAAACGATATTTGTGACAGATGTAATGGAATGATGAATGTATGGATTCTGTGTTGTGTAAAGAAACAATAGATGATGTGCTATCCTTTTCCTGTAAGAAAAGGTCAGGGTTATCCTCTGGCATAGTCCCTTCCCATGTTGCAATTGCAATGGATGGAAATAGAAGGTGGGCCACCCGCCGTTTTATGCCGGCTCTGGTTGGGCATTGGAAGGGTGCCGAAGCTATTACAAAGGTAGTTAAAGCAGCGCGTAATCTTGGTATTAGAGTTCTCACGTTGTATGCTTTTTCTACCGAAAACTGGCATCGTTCGCAATTAGAAGTTTCAGAACTGATGAACGTAATTTCTCATTACTTAAAAAAGCACCTATCTTTTATGTTAAAAGAAGGTGTGCGTCTCGGGTTTATAGGAGATCTTTCTAAGCTTCCTCAAGATCTGCAGGAATTAATTCATAAAACATGTGAGCTTACAAAAGATGGCAGTCAGATCGATCTAGTTCTTGCTTTAAACTATGGCGGCAGAGATGAAATCTGCAGGGCTTTTAAATCAATGTTGGATGACTGTGAGAAAGGTCTTTTAAAAAAAGAAGATATATCAGAGGATCTAATTTCCCAATATTTAGATACAGCGCAGTGGCAAGATCCAGATCTCTTTATAAGAACGAGCGGGGAACAAAGACTTAGTAATTTTCTATTATGGCAATTTGCTTATACGGAGGTCTATATTACAAAGACCCTGTGGCCAGATTTTAATGAAAAGTATTTACGCCAAGCTGTATTAGAGTATCAACAAAGAGAGAGAAGACTTGGAGGAGCATGAGATTTAAGCACTTACCTGATTTAAATAAAAGACTTTCCGTCTCGTTAATAACATTAGTTTGTATTGGAACATTGCTGTCCTTTTATACTTTTATTCCTGTAACAATCATTTTGGTTTTGACTGTGGCGTCCCTTGCAGGGATCGGAGTATGGGAATATGCTAGGTTAGCCCACGCTAAACAGTTTCAGCCTGCTAGTAAAACAATGATTGTCGTAGCCATAGCTGAGGTCTTTGCCTTTTTTGCCGCTCATAAACAAGTGGTGATCCCGGAGTTTCCAGCCCTAATCTTAGTTATTGGAGTTATTATATTTTTTATTCTCCATTTTAAAGGAGCCAAACACGCTTTGGTGGATATTGCGGTTGAGTTTTTTGGTGTGTGTTATGTTGCTGTTCCTTTAAGCTTTATTCTTGGTATACTATATCCCTTAGCCAGTCATGGGTTTACCCAAGACGGGAGATGGTGGCTCGTCTATTTAATTGCAGTAACCAAAATCACTGACGTGGCGGCTTACTTTGTAGGGAAGTTATGGGGTAAAAGAAAGCTCGCCCCTGTGCTCAGTCCTAAAAAAACGATAGAGGGTGCGATAGCAGGCTTTATAGGAGCTCTTCTCACGAGTATAGCCTTTAGTTTTGTAGGGGAAAAGCTTGCTCCGCATACTTTTCATTTACCTCTGACAGCCTCTATACTGTTAGGTGTTGTCATTGGGGTGCTTGCCCAGATCGGAGATCTGGCTGAATCGTTGTTAAAAAGGGATGCCGTTGTTAAAGATAGTAACACCCTTCCAGGACTCGGAGGAGTGTTAGATATGGTTGATTCCTTGCTACTTACTGCCCCTATTTTATATTTTTATCTCAAGATTGTTTAATAGAAAAGAGGCAGATGATTATTACCATTGATGGGCCATCAGGAACTGGGAAAACAACGATTGCCCGCCTGTTAGCTGAAAGACTCGGCTTTACGTATTTTGATACCGGTTCTATGTACAGGGCTTTTGCATGGTTTTTAATGGATAGGGCAGTAGATGTATCTGATCTGCCTGCAATAGAAAAAGCGACCAGAGAATTTCAGTTTTCTATTCTTGATCTTGTAGAGGGAAAAAGATACTTGGTAGGTTCTCAAGATGTGACAGAAGTCATTCGGACTTCTCAAGTCACGGCCCTCGTATCGGCAGTCGCTGCATTGCGAGTGGTTAGAGATCTGCTTTCAGCTCATCAGCGAGCGTATGGGAAAAAAGGGGATGCGGTATTTGAAGGGAGAGATTTAGGGTCTGTTATCTTTCCTCAGGCTGAGGTGAAGATCTTTTTAACCGCGCGTGCTGAGGTGCGTGCTAAACGGCGATATGCTGAGCTTGTCGCTAAAAATCTCTCCCATGCACAAAATGAAGCGGCCATCCTCGTTTCGTTAAATCAACGAGATGAACTGGATTCGACAAGAGAAATCGCTCCTTTAAAATGTCCTGCTGATGCAATCACCATAGACACATCCGATTTGACGGTTGATCAAGTCGTTCAAAGCATCCTTAATCATATCAACGTTATATAAATATCATGAAACATTATAGTTGGCTGAGAAGTAAGAACACTTCTTTTTTGTATAAATTCATTCGATGTGCTGTGTTTTGGGGTTTTAAAATCTTCTATCGAAATAAGATATATGGGCTATCTCATTTTTATCCCGGGCCCGCCCTCATCGCAGCCAACCACACCTCTTTTTTAGATCCTCCTATTGTATCGATCTCTTCCCCACAGGAAGTCCATTTCCTAGCTAGAAAAACGCTCTTTACCAACCCTTTATTTGGCGGGTTAATTAGGAGTTTAAATTCCCATCCTGTGAGTGGACAAGCGGAAGATGTCGGTGTATTTAAAACGATTGTCGATTTGTTAAAGGATAAAAAAAAGGTGATTATTTTTCCTGAAGGTAAGCGCTCTTTTGACGGGACCGTCGGGGAGATTAAACCGGGGATTGCCCTTTTGCTTGCAAGAACAGACGCTGCTTTAATTCCAACCTATATTCATGGAGCATTTGGTATTTGGGGTAGAAAAAGGATTTTACCAAAGCTTTTCGGCAGAACAGCTGTTGTATTTGGTTCTCCTATTTTTTATATCCATTCTCATGGAAAAGATAAAAAGCAGGCCCAAAGAGCAGTAACGGATCAGCTGCAGCAGGCTTTATTTGATTTAAAAGAATGGTATGAAGCAGGAGCGAAAGGGACGCCTCCATAATGCATTTGCGGCCAAGATGACTCGAACATCCACCGAGTTACCCCGACTAGAACCTGAATCTAGCGCGTCTACCAATTCCGCCATGGCCGCAAAATAGAAAAATCTAACAGAATAAATCTGTATTAAGCACCCTATTTTACTGAAGTATTTTCTAAAAGCAAGTTCTAAATGCTAGGGAGTCAGGCATTTTTATCACAAAGGGATACCCCTCGATAATATCCGTATCAGATTTCTGAGGTTTCAATAGGGTGAGGACTTGGTTTGGTTCTTCCCTTGCAATGTCAAGAAGTGGCTGAAATCTGCATAAAAAAATAGGCTTGGGATGGTTGCGAGCTATCCGTTAGAAGCGCGTTATATCTTGAAAACTCTATTCATTCTAATCTTTCATCTTTAAGTAATTGCTTATTATGGGTTTGTATTAATTTTTTTGGTTTTTTTCATTTTTATTAGTTGTAGCTCTTTATTAATAATTAAAAACCTGATATAATATTAATTAAAAGGTAATATTAGGTTAATAGTATGAGTATTTCAAGAGAAACGGAGATTGCTTTAAACAATTGCTTTAATGAGCATTTCGATGGTCGTATAACGCTCTCTGATTTAGAATTCAGGGTAAATGGGTTAGCTAAGAATATCCATCTTTTGCAGGAGCTAAAAATATATGACGGCACTGGGTCCCCTGAGACGAAAGCATTCGCTTGTCAAGAGCTAATAACTTCACATCAGGCTCCTAGCGAATGTGAACTGGTTCTTCAACATAGAGGACTGCCAAATCTCGGAAATACTTGCTGGGTTAATGCCGCCATGCAAGCCCTCGCAGCAAAAAAAGGCGTTGCTGATCTTCTTGCCAAGCCGTTATTGCAACGAGATGATGAAACCCGAGAACATCATAGCGCTCGACAGGATTTACGTGAGAGCTTACAGGCACTTATTCAGGGGATGAAGGGTAGCAGTGAGAATCTTCCTTTAGATCGAGTTTTTAAAGCTCTACGCCATAAAGAGATTAGCGGTGATTGCACATGTATTGGATCGATTGGATCTCGGCAGGACGATGCAAATAGTTTGCTGAGCTTCTTGGCTGAGACATTAGATTGGGATCAAGCTCCGGGGCAGCATTTAATTTATGAGCACGTTGTGAGAAATGAGCAAGATGTCGAGATACTCAGAGAAAACCGATCTTTATTGACCTCACTACCCCTTACATTTGTGCATGGGGGATACCAAGGTGCTGCAGACAAGCCCATTCAGGATTGGGTTAATGAGTGCTTTATAGCTGGATCCTATGAGCTAAGTACGGAAAACCCTGCAGATTTTACTTCATTTTCTATCGATATTCCCCTTGCAAATGGCCGTGGGGGCAAGGTTAAAGGGATGGTCCAGAGTCTTTTAGAGCCCTTAATATTAAAGGTGGGCGATCAACTTCTCCAGATGGATCCTATCTCTTGGGTTCTTCATGAAGGGACCGCTGTAGGTAGCGGACATTACACCACCGTAATTAAGGATAATACTGGTCTTTTTTTCTATTGCAATGATCGATCTGTCACACAACTTACTAAAGATCAGGCTTTACAACGCATTCAAGGAAATACATGCAGGGTAAACTATGAGAAGATTACCTAACCTGTATTACTTGATAGCTCGTTAAGCTGGATGATCCCTTTCCCCCTTCTATAGACCCACAGGTTCAGAGCCTGTGGGTCTTCTGTTTAGCCCTAAATAACGGTATCTAGTAAAAAATCGGAGAGTGTTTTAGAATGATCCCTACATAGTCTAGTAGGAGGACTCAATGACAAACGAAGATATTAAAAAAATTACAGAAGATACCTTTCACGCAGATATTGCTCATGGGGTTACTCTAGTCGATTTTTATGCCGATTGGTGCGGACCATGTCGTATGCTGGCTCCGGTGCTTGCTAAAGCAGCTAAAGAAGTTAGAGGTAAGGCTGTTGTAGCAAAACTCGATATAGATCATGCGCAAGGGATTTCTGCTACTTATAAGGTAACCTCCGTTCCAACCATGGTTCTTTTTAAAGAGGGAAAAGAAGTCGGCCGTCTTGTGGGATTGAAAGACGCTGAAGCAGTCATTGCATTTATCCAGTCTGCATAAGAGACGCAAAGGAAGAGATAGGTAGGTTTTCCTTTCTCTTCCTTATTCATTCCAATGAAGTACATTTTTTAGGATCGACCACCTAACTTCATCCGGTGCTGCGATTTCCGTTTTTCCAAGGACCCATAAATCATACTGTTTCTGCTGAAACCCATTATTGTTTTTTAGAGATAGCCACTGGTTTAGGTACGTTAAAAACTGAGGGCTTGTTATGTTTATAGCATACCCTAAGCAGTCTGTTCCTAGCGAGGGGTTCGGAAAAATGACCCTCATCTCACTTTTGCCAATAGACCATACGATCGCTTCCTGTTCCTCCCAAAGAATCCCATCAGCATTCGTTCCATCGAATTCATCATAAGTATCTAAATAAATTAGTGGATGACCGGGGAAAAGCTCTTGAGCCATACATTCGTAAGAGGATCCCTTTAGGACTGCGATACGCAGAGTCTTGTTATTTTCAATTAAGGTGGCTGATGTAAAGTGTTTTTTATTGTGTGCCGTGGTAACAAAGACATATTTAGGAAGCATGTAGGGTTTTGTAAACGATATATCCTTTAATCGCTCTTCAGTAATTGATATCCCAGACATTGCGATATCGAAAGCCTCATTTCGAATGTCCTGTGTTAATCTAGTAAGCTCTATCGGTATAAACTCTAAGGAGCACCCTAGGTCATACGCTAATTCATAGGCGAAAGCGATATCATAGCCCACTAGATGATGATTGTGATTGTTAAAACTAAAAGGGGCTGAATCAGGGATAAAGCCGACTTTTAGGGTTTTCGTGCGTAGTATTCTTTTTAAAGTATCTTCTTGTAGTCCAGGTTGTGTTGGGATCTCGGCAGCGTCGGAGATAGAGACTGTGAGATTCGAGGAGATGGCTAGGTCGTAGATGCTTTTTTTTAGACTTTTAATTTCAGGTAGGGGGATGTAATTTTTTAAAATAAAAAACAAAGCTAAGACGGGAGCTACGGTGACTACGATATGTTTAATGATCCGTCGGTAGGAGGTGAGTATCTTCCTTCTACATCCGAGGGTAATTAGAAAACATAAAGTGGAAATTTGCATCACAGAGATGGCGGCTTGAAAGCCAGAAGTAAAGGGCAGAGTCGTCAGATACAGGTTCACGGCTTCAATCGGTAGTCCTAGTGAATTTAGAATAAACGTAAGGCTATTAATCCATGAGCCAATCCCCACTGCGCCAAGACTTGTTAAAAAAGTGGTAAGAAAGAGCTCAACCTGAGTTTGGATTTGCATAGGTTGATTATAAAAGATGGACACAAAGAACACGAAGATGGTGATAAACAACGAGCCTAGTGGTAAGTTGAAAATTACAGATACGGTCCCTTGAATCTGGGTCTGTGCTTTTTCATCAAAGGGTTCTAAAGCCTGCGTCTCTTTTCTAAGTAATTCAATAATATACGGTATGCATACAATAACGACATTGGTGGTATAAGCCAGAAGAAGAATAGGTGACAGGAGCTTAATCCATCGCGAGGCTTTTATGTGGGTAAGCATATGGGTGATCCTGGGAAAAACCCAGAATACAAGCGTGCAGATGCATACGATATATAGAATAATATAAGAGCTGATTTGTTTGATGGTGGAAAAATCAATAGTCCCTGCTTGATTGGCAATAATAAGAAATGTTCCGATAGGTGTAATTTTTGCAATCCAAGATGTAATCTTCGTAAGAGCTTCGACTAAATATTTAAGAGGATTAAGTAAAATCTCTTTTTCTTTCATTTGCATTAAAGCAATGCCTATGCACAGGGAAAATATGACGATAGCGGGCACAATGTTGTTTGCAAGGTCATAAAAGATATTTTCCGGTATGAGTAATTCAGCAAAATTAATGGAGCTAGTCTCGCTAGAGATATACCCAGATTGTGTATTTTTTGCCTTCGGAAAGGTGCTATACACTAAGTAAATCATAGCAATGTTAATCGACCACGCTAGCCCGATAAGCATGATGCCCTTTTTCATGATCAGTTTGGCTTGAAAGGAACTGAGTTGTCCGACTCCCTGTATAATAGCTACGATAAGATAGGGGATGGCTGTTGCTTTAAGCAGCATGATATACGCTGATCCACATGGGGCAAAGATCGAACAGAGGTCTCCAAAAAAGAATCCTGTAAGAATGCCTAATGCAGTGGCAATGGCCATCTGCACGGCTAAAGACATTTTAAAAAAGCTCATAGCTTTACCTATTAGAGAAGCCCTGCTGTCTCCAGGCTTCATATAATACTATCGAAACAGTATTGGCTAAATTCAAGCAACGAGAATTTTCTATCATAGGGATAGTATAGAATTTTTCCGGGTACTTTTCATGAAAGTAAGAAGAAAGACCTGAGGTTTCCGATCCAAAAATCAGATAATCACTGGGCTGATAAGGGATTTCTGTATAAAAAGCAGTAGCATGGCTGGAAAAGAAGTAGAAGTTTTCCTTACAGGTGAGCAAGAGGCTTTCGAGGTTGTCTGTGATTTCTACATTTACCCCTGCCCAATAGTCTAAACCTGCTCTTTTTAAGGATTTATTTGAGACACTGAAACCCAGTGGTTTGATCAGCATAAGATCGTTACCGGAAACACTGCAGGTTCTTACAATATTTCCGGTATTTTGAGGGATTTGCGGCTGGTATAGTATGACTTTCATGGCACCACTGCAAACCTATTTTATCTTATAGCTTCTTCAGTTTGCAGGGGGGCTGCAATCTCTGCAGACGAATCAATTTGTTGTTTTAATACATCATCGTTCATTTGCATCGGTGCGTCTGCTTTAATTAATTCTATTTCAAAGGTTAATAGAGAATTAGGAGGAAGGGAGCCTTTTGTTCCGTATGCAAGTTCTGGATGTATGTAGATGGTCCTCTTTTCTCCTTCTTTCATTCCTGCCATCCCTTGTTGGAGACCAGGAATCATTTCGTCTAATGCGATATGCTCATCTTCTTTCGATTCGCCAAAAACAGAACCGTCTAAAAATTTACCGACATAGCGGATTACTGGAGCTAGATTGGCTTGTAGTGGGTTGCCTAGTCCTTCTTGCTCAACCTTATACTGAATTTTGCCTTTTTCTAGGCTGACGATATTTTTTATTTTCTTGTTCTTCTTTAAGAATTCTTCCGCTTTACTTAAATTAAGTTTTGATTGTTCCGTAAACGCTGCCTCTTGAATCGTAGTGATGGCTTGAATACACTCGACTTCCGTCATAGGGGAAGATTTACCTTGTGAGGCATCATTTAGTCCAAGCACTACAGCCTGCATATCAAATTTAAAGCCCAGAGACTCGAGGTTTTTTCCGATTAAATGCCCAAATGCTTCTGAAATTTTTGTAATTTCTGGCTGAGGCGATTCATTCATTGAGCTCTCAACAGTTGTGGGAGTTTCTTCTCCATTCAAATTGGAAAAAATGAGGGTCAAAAGAGAAGAGGAATATAAAACAGCCTTATTCATAGTAATAGTCTCCTAAAATTTTATGTGTAATCTATAATAACCTTAAAATTATAGCCAAGCGATTTCCTTGGGATTAATTTTTATTTCGAGTTCTTTGAGCTGATCCATTGAAACTGTTGATGGACATTGCATCATTAAGTCACTAGCTTTTTGTGTCTTAGGGAAAGCAATTACATCCCTAATATTTTCTGTCTGGCATAACAGCATGACAATGCGATCGAGGCCGAAAGCAAAGCCTAGATGAGGAGGTGTTCCGTATTTTAGAGCTTCTACAAAGAAACCAAATTTATCCTGAATTTCTTTTTCACTGAGATTGAGTAGAGAAAAGACTTTTTCTTGCATATCTCCATTATGAATTCGTTGAGAGCCTCCTCCGATTTCATAGCCATTTAAGACCAGGTCATAGGCTAAAGCTCTTGTTTTCACAGGATTGGATTCAAGTAAGTGAAGGTCTTCAAAATGGGGTGAGGTAAAGGGGTGATGCTCACTTTCGATCCTCTGTTCATCTACATTCCATTTAAACATCGGAAAATCCACGACCCATAGGAATTTATAATCCTGAGGTTTGATCAGGTCTCTGTCTTTGGCAAGCTTTCGTCTCAGATGATCGAGCCCTTGATTGACGCGCTCTTCTGGTCCTGCGGCCAGGAAAATTAAATCTCCCACTTGCATGTTAAAAGAGGTAATTAAGTCTTGTTGAAGCTCTGGGGAGAAAAATTTCACGATGCTAGAAGAGAGTCCTTCGTCCTGTCTTTTCATCCATCCCAGACCCATGAGACCCAGTTGAGAGGCGATCTGGGTATATTCATCAATTTCTTTACGTGAGATAGTAGAGCCGCCTGTTACGCAAAGGCCTTTGACGCAGCCTCCTGCAGTAAGATTTTCCTTAAAAATGGTAAAGTCGGATTGAGCTGCGATTTCATCTATTCTAATGAGTTGCATTCCAAAACGCATATCCGGCCTGTCTGTTCCGTAGGTTTCCATCGCTTCTTTATGAGGCATTCTAAGGAAAGGTGTTTGGATTTCGATGTTCGATGCCTTTTTAAAGATGTGGGATACAAGCTTTTCGAGTATCTGATAGATTGTCTCAGGAGTGCCAAAGCTTAGCTCTATATCAATCTGTGTGAACTCAGGTTGCCGGTCTGCACGAAGATCTTCATCTCTAAAGCATTGAGCGATTTGGAAGTAGCGATCCATGCCTGAAACCATAAGTAATTGCTTAAAGATTTGGGGTGATTGAGGTAGGGCGTAGAAATTCCCTGGATGTACTCTAGAGGGAACGAGGTAGTCTCTAGCTCCTTCTGGTGTTGATTTTCCAAGTACAGGGGTGGTGATTTCTAGGAAGCCTTCCGCATCCATGAAGTTTCTCGTAGCAAGCATGGCCTTATGACGCACCTGGAGGTTGTGAATCACTTGCCCTCTTCGGATGTCAAGGTATCGGTATTTGAGGCGGAGCTCTTCATTCACTTCTATATGTTCATCGCAAATAGAAAATGGGGGTGTTTTCGCCTGGGATAAGATTTGCATGTCGGTCGCTTCAATTTCAATCTCGCCTGTAGGAAGATTCAGGTTGGTTTTTCCTTCAGCCCTAGGAATTACTTTTCCTTTAATGGAAATGACCCACTCGCTTCGAAGTTTATATGCCTGTTCATGAATCATCGAGTTCACTTTCGGATCAAAGACCACTTGTGTTAGTCCGAAACGGTCTCTCAGGTCGATAAAAATCAGACCACCATGGTCCCTGCGTCTATGCACCCAGCCTGATAAAGTAACATCCTGGTCTAATTCTTTTTTTGTTAAGCTGCCACAATCGTGTGTGCGTAGGTAGTTAAACATTGTATTTCCTCATCTCTAGGATTTTTAAAGAAAGCTCTTGCAAGCCCACTTCAAAAGAAGTTCTTGTGTTTAGGTTTTTAATTTGTGCTAGCTGAGTCTCTAGTTCTTGATCTCCTATAATAATACAGAATTCTGCGTGGAGATGATTGGCCATTTGGAGGCACTGTTGTATCTTTTTCCCAGATAAATCGATTTCGCAGGGGATGTTGAGATGTCTCATCTGACTTGTTGTGTTAAAGCAGAAATCTTTCGCTTCTTCCCCCATGGGGATCAAGTAAAGGAAAGGGTGAGGTGGTTCTGGGAAGATCACCTTTTGTTGATCCATTGTTTGAAGGACTCTTTCAAGTCCTGTAGCAAAGCCCACTGATGGCAGGTTAGGTCCTCCAAGGGCCTCGGTCATCCCGTCGTATCTACCTCCTCCTCCAATACTGTTTTGAGCTCCTAAATCGCTCGAAATGATTTCAAAGACCGTTTTTGTGTAGTAATCTAAGCCTCGAACAAGCCTTGGGTTAATCGTATAGGCAATACCTAGCCGATTCAGGATTTCACAAACTTTTCTAAAATGGCTTTGGTCCTCGGCTGTTAAAAAATCAAGGATGCAAGGCGCTTGTTCTAGAATGGTTTGATCTACGGGATCTTTCGAATCTAGTATTCTCAGAACATTTTTGTGGAATCGGATTTTGCTGTCGCTGGATAGGAGGTCTAATTTTGGTTCTAGAAAGTTTTTAAGAGCCTGTATGAATTGTAAACGAGACTCTTCTCCCCCCACGCTGTTTATCATTACGGTTAGGTTGTGAATGCCAAGTTTGGTATATAGGTGGCAAATAAGATCGATAATTTCAGCATCTTGTTCGGGTTTGTCTATCCCAATAGCTTCAATGCCGAACTGATGAAACTGTCTATATCTTCCTGCTTGGGGTCGTTCGTATCGAAACATAGGTCCGATGTAAAAGTACTTATGCAGGGTGTGTTGTGTATATAGTTTTTTTTCGACGAAGGCTCTCATCAGGCTGGCTGTGCCTTCTGGGCGTAAAGTCATCGACCTCTCCCCTTTGTCTGTAAAGGTGTACATTTCTTTACACACAATGTCTGATCCTTCACCCACCCCTCTGATAAACAATTCTGTTTTTTCAAAGATGGGAGTTCTGATCTCTTTATAGCCAAACGCAGAGCATGTTTGGCGGATGAGATCCTCCATATATTGCCAGCGGCTCGAATTTCTCCATTCATTTTGAGAGTCTGGGTCCTGGGGGAGGATGTCAAAGACACCTTTTGGAATCGAGTGTTGCATAAGTGGGTCCGGATCTGCTGTTTTTTGTAGTAAAATATAAGTCTCTATATCAAATGAGTAAAGGAATTAAATTGGAAAAAACTAGTATTTTTCTTTATATCTAAAACTAGAGCTTTGTTGTTACGGGTGATCCCGGCGCCGACTTGTAAAGTCCTTATTTTACAATAAGGATCCTTACTAAAAGGTTGGATTAATGAAAAAGCATTTGATTGTTAACCAGTTATGTTTGATTGATTTTCGAAGAGGGCATGCGTCTTTGTTATCAAAAAATGGTTTTAAACGTAAAAAATGGATTCGATCTGATAATGTTTCTTTTTAATGCCCCTGATGTTTTATAATCTGTGGGAAATATGGAGAGTAAATGTGGGTGTTTTAGACTTCTTAAAGCCGGTCCCTCATAGAACGGAGATAGCAGATCCTGAGGTCATAAAAAAGCAGTATCGCTATTGGCGGTTTCGTGTTTTTTATGGTATGTATATAGGGTACGTCTTTTATTACTTTACACGAAAAAGCTTTACTTTTGCCATGCCGGCCCTGATGCAAGATCTTGGGTTTGATAAGGGACAGCTCGGTATCTTAGCAAGCATTCTTTCGATTGCTTATGGGTTGAGCAAATTCTTAAGCGGGATCTTAGGCGACCGATCTAATCCTCGCTTTTTTATGGCTTTCGGATTAATCCTTACGGGGCTATTTAATATCTGTTTTGGTTTAACTTCTTCCATCTTTTTCTTTGCTGTATTTTGGGGGTTAAATGGAGTGTTTCAGGGTTGGGGATGGCCCCCATGCGCCCGACTGCTCACCCATTGGTATTCTCAAAAGGAAAGGGGAACTTGGTGGGGAGTTTGGAATACCTCTCATAGCGTTGGAGGCGCTCTTATCCCTCTAATTGCTGCTTTTTGTGCTCAACTGTGGGGATGGCGTTTTGCCATGTATATCCCTGGTGGTATGTGTATAGTTGTCGGTTTTTTCTTAATGAATCGACTACGTGATACCCCCCAATCTTTAGGGCTTCCTCCTATAGAAAGGTATAAGGATGACTATCCCGATATAGCCCCTGGCTCTACACAGGAAAAAGAACTGTCCGTTAAAGAGATTTTGTTTAGCTACGTATTAAACAATAAGTTTATCTGGGTTCTGGCGATTTCTTACTTTTTTATTTACATTATCCGTACTGCCATTAATGACTGGAGCGTTTTGTTTCTGGTTGAAACGAAGGGGTATTCTTTGCTTGCGGCAGGAGCCTGTGTTTGTTGGTTTGAAGTCGGTGGTATTTTTGGTAGTTTAATTGCGGGCTGGGCATCTGATAAAGTGTTTAAAGGAAGAAGAGTCCCTATTTGTGTTTTCTTTAGCTTTGCTGTGGTCTTTGTCCTTCTTGGATTATGGTTTTCCCCTAATGGACTAATGCTATTAGATTCCACTTTGATGTTTCTTGTTGGTTTTTTTATTTTCGGTCCCCAGATGTTGATTGGTATGGCACCGGCTGAATTATCTCATAAAAAAGCCGCTGGTACAGCCACGGGATTTGTTGGATGGGTTGCCTATATAGGTGCTGCAACTGCTGGTTACCCTTTAGGTAAAATAACCCAGGAGTGGGGTTGGCATGGTTTTTTCATTATCCTTGCCCTATGCGGATTGATCTCTGTGCTTTTATTGATCCCTTTATGGAATGTGAGATCGAATCCTAAATACATCCCTAATGCGCAGGCGACACAGCCAGATCCTGTAGGCGAAAAAAAAGAAGTAGAAGTCTAAATTTTAGAAAAGGGGGTGTCAGGAAATCCTTCCCTTTTAACTACCCTTCCTTATCATAAGCCGTACTTTTTAATGAATAGGTTCTTCTATGGGCTGGGTCCCCTTACATGTGCATTCACAGTATTCGATTCTAGATTCGACTGCGTCTATTAACTCTTTAGTGAAAAAAGCGACTGAATATTCTCTCACCCATCTAGCGATTACGGATCAAGGGAATATGTATGCTGCAGTCGATTTCTATAAAGCATGCAGCTATGCCGAGATCAAGCCCATTATTGGTTGTGAGCTTTACATCGCTCCATTTTCCCGTTTCGACAAAAAACGATTCCCTGGTCTTTCGGCCGGATATCCTATTATTCTTTTAGCAAAAAATAAGATAGGTTACCAGAATCTGTGTAAGCTAAGCTCTCTAGCGCATATGGAGGGGTTTTACTATACGCCGAGAATCGATAGGGGACTACTTCAACAGCATAGTGAGGGTTTGATTTGTCTATCTGGGCCTGTTACTGGCTTTCTTGGGTCGCATATTATTGCCGAAAGAGAAAAAGAGCTCTTAGAGGAAGTTCATTGGTTTAAAGAACTTTTTCAAGAAGACTATTTTTTTGAGCTCCAACGCCATGTGATGACTGAGGATCGGATCCTTCAAGATAAGATAATGGATGAGCCTTGGTTATACCAAAAGCATATAGAGTTCGTTACTCACCAAGAAAAGGCCAATCAAAAGTTAATCAGTTTATCTCAAGAGCTCAGTATCCCCTGTGTTGCGACAAATGATATTCATTATATCGATCAAAGTGACTGGCGTGCCCATCAAATTCTTTTGAATGTGCAGTCTGGAGAACCTTGCGAAATTTGGGAGCGAGATTCTAATGGCAATCCAAAAGCCCGGGTACTAAACCCCAAAAGAGATGTAGCTTTGTCTCATGAGTTTTATTTTAAAAGCCCGTCTCAAATGGAGCAACTGTTTGCCGATATCCCTCAAGCAGTACATGCTAGTGTGGAGATCGCTGCTAAGTGCTCGTTTGCTTTTGATTTTAAAGCGAAATATTATCCCGTCTTCTTCCCTCCTGATACAGATAATAAAAGCCTTTCTTCTTTAGAAAGAGAAAAGGCAGCGGAGCAGTTTTTAGTCTCTCTTTGTGAAGAAGGGATTGCAACTCGTTACGCCTCGTTTCAATTGGAAAAAGTGGGAGAGAAGTATCCTGATAAGAATCCTATAGATGTCGTCCGCAATAGACTCTCTTATGAGTTGGATGTTATTATATCTAAGGGGATGTGTGACTATTTACTGATTGTCTATGATTTTATTTCATGGGCAAAAAAGCAAGGGATTCCTGTCGGTCCTGGTAGAGGTTCTGGTGCGGGATCGATTATTCTGTATCTAATTGGGATTACAGAAATTGAACCGCTGAGGTTTCATTTATTCTTTGAGAGGTTTATCAATCCAGAACGAATTTCTTATCCAGATATCGATGTGGATATCTGTATGGAGCGAAGGCAAGAAGTAATTGATTATACTGTCCAGAAGTATGGTAAGGAAAGAGTGGCCCAGATCATTACCTTTGGAACCATGAAAGCTCGCATGGCTATTAAAGATGTAGGTCGCGTACTTAGTGTTCCTCTTGCAAAAGTCAATGCGATTGCGAAATTAGTTCCGGAAGATCCAAACATGACTCTCGAGAAGGCATTAGAAATAGATCCTGATCTTAAAAAACAGTATGAAACAGATGTAGAAACGCAAAACCTAATAAACCTCGCTTTAAAATTAGAAGGTTCGGTACGCAATACGGGGATTCATGCAGCAGGACTCATTATAGGAGGGGACCCTTTAATGGATCATATCCCCCTTTGTATGTCCAAGGATTCTGATATCGCTGTAACACAGTTTTCTATGAAGCCTGTCGAAGCTGTAGGAATGTTAAAAATCGATTTTTTAGGCCTTAAAACATTGACCTCTATTCAGTGTGCTGTCAATGCGATCAAAGTCAGCACGGGACGAGACATCGACTGGGTCAATTTACCACTGGATAATACCAATACCTTTCACCTCTTGACACAAGGGAAGACGCTTGGAGTTTTTCAGGTAGAATCGGGAGGAATGCAAGAGCTTGCTAAACAGCTGCATATCGATAAATTTGAAGAGATTATTGCCGTTGGAGCCCTTTACCGTCCAGGTCCTATGGAGATGATACCCTCGTTTTGCAATCGTAAACATGGTAAGGAGCCTATCGATATAGATCATCCTCTGATGGAGGATATCTTAGCTGAGACATATGGGATTATGGTCTATCAAGAGCAGGTGATGCAGATCGCCAGCCGGCTTGCTAATTATAGTTTGGGGGAAGGGGATGTACTTAGACGTGCCATGGGTAAAAAGGATAAGGAGGAAATGGCCCGCCAGCGAGAGAAGTTTAGGCACGGAGCTCTTCAGAATGGGATCCAGGATAGGCTGTCTATGCATATTTTTGATAAAATTGAGAAGTTTGCCTCGTATGGATTTAATAAATCACATGCTGCGGCATACGGCTATTTAACCTATGCAACAGCGTATTTTAAAGCAAATTATCCAAAAGAATGGATGGCCGCTTTAATGACATCTGATAGCGATGACATTGCAAAAGTCGCTAAAAATATTCGTGAAGCTCAGAATATGGGCATACCAATCCTGCCTCCTGATGTGAATGAATCCTCAAAAGAATTTGTAGCTACGGCCATTGGGATACGGTTTGCCATGGCAGGAATTAAGGGGATAGGGGAAGGGGTCGTAGATGCTATTTTACAAGAGCGTCAGACAAGAGGGGTATTTACCTCTCTATACGATTTTATTCGTAGAATAGAGACGAAAAAAGTCGGGAAAAAAGTCATCGAATCTTTAATTGAAGTTGGTGCTTTTGATTTTACATGCTGGTCGCGACAGGCTCTATTTGAGAGTGTAGATGGGATGTTTGTTGTCGCTGCAAGAGAACAAAAAGAAGCGTTAAAAGGGATTATCGACTTCTTTTCGTTGATTGATGAGGATAAAGAAGCACAATTTAAAGTTCCTCCAAAAGTCAAGGTGGATAAAACTAAGCAAGAGATCTTAAAAAGGGAATATGAGCTTCTGGGATTTTATCTCCAAGGGCATCCTCTCGATGATTATAAAGGGATCCTCCAGCGACTTTCCTGTTGCCCTTTGTCAGATTTTGGCAACCTCGATAAAAATGCTCTGTGTAGGGCAGCATTTATCATCGAGTCTGTATCAGTAAAAATATCGGCTAAATCGCAAAAGAAATTTGCCATACTTACTATCAGTGATGGGTTAGAGCGCTTTGAATTACCTGTGTGGCCCGAGATGTATGAAGAGAAGCATTCTCTTTTATTTGAAAATCAAATGGTATATGCTTTGTTGCAGCTAGATAAAGAATCTGGCGAAACTAAATTACAGTGTAAATGGCTCAGTGATTTGACTAAAGTAGATGCAGCGAGTGTGGCATCCTGTGATCAAGCCTATGAAAAAGCGCGGATGTATCTCAAGTTAAGTGAATTTAGAGAAAAGAATCCAAAGTCTAAAACGGATGCAAAGCTTATGGAAAAGCCTCAGAAAGAGAAAGTACGTTCCGATTGTTTGCATTTGCAAGTCGATGCTGATGCCGTGCGACATAGTCATATTCTACAGTTAAAGCAGCTGTTTCGGGCTGCCTCGGGAGGTACCCCTGTCCGTATAGAATTTATGTCCCAAAGTCAGTCTTTAGGCAGTGTTCGCATTCAAGAGAACTGGGGGGTTTTACCTACTCCACAGCTCGAAGAACAGATTAAACGGGTGATATCTGTGCGCTATCTAGGTTTTGAATCTAAGTGAGTTGACTTATTTTTTCTAGTTCCATTAACTTATAATCCTAAAAATAAGGAGACATATGAGATTTACCCCCTTTTTTGCAGTAATAGCTGCTTTTGTTTTTTTTACGCTCCCCTCGCAAGCGGCTTATACTATTAAAGATGGTAAATTAATCGCTACGAATGAGGTCGCGACTTTATCGATACAAGAGCATTATAGTCTAGTTCTTATAGCGATGCAGGATAAGAATTGGCAGGAACTTACAGTGCAATCGAATATTATTTTAAAAAACTTCCCGGATTCCCCTTTTGCTGAAGAAGCTCAATATTATTTGGGCGTCGGTTTATTTCATCTAGGAGAGCTAGATGTCGCCAATAAGATGTTTGGGAAATATTTAAAAATCCAATCGTCTTCCAAGTTTTTTGAAGAAGCGTTACGCTATAAGTTTTTCATTGCAGAAAGATATCAAAAAGGGGATAGAAAACATCTATTCGGGATCGAGAGTTTGCCTAGATGGATGCCAGCAAAAGAAGATGCTATTGTGATTTTTGAGGAAGTCGCAGCGGCTTTACCCCATCATGAGCTCGGTATTCAATCTTTATACGGAAAGGCTTTGTTACTTTTAGAGGATCAAGAGTTCCAATCCAGTATTGAATCCTTTCAAATGATTATCAGGAAATTTGGAAAGCATCCTCTGGCTTGTGAAAGTTATATCGGTGTGGGTAAGGCATACCTAGAACAATGCCAAAAAGAATATGCTGATCCTGATTTTTTAGACCTAGCGGAAATTAATTTAAGCAAATTTGGAGCAGAGTTTTCGAAAGAGCCTCGCTTAGCGATTGCTGAAAATATGCTGGCTGCAATGCATGAAATCTATGCGGAAAATTTATATCAGACTGCTCAATACTATGAGCGAGCTAAAAAACCACATGCCTCAGCTATTTACTATAACAAAATTATTTCTAAATACCCTTACACTTTAATTGCCAATCATTCAGATGGGCGCCTGAATTATTTGGAAAAAAAGTATAGTAAACCATATAGAGATTTACGAAACCTGCCCAGTTTATCTGAGGATATCGTAAAAGCCGATGATCTTATACAACACCCTATTTTGTCTTCTGAGTCGGACAGTGAATAAGACTTGTATTCTTGGGTGGATTTGTGCTCTCTTACTCTTTTCTTGTGGGTATCAATTTTCCCCTTCTACTTATGAAGGGGAAAAAATTTCTATTAGCATACCGTACATTCAAGGGGATCCCTCCGCATTATTTAATAATGCGCTAGCCTCAAGTCTTGCGCAATCAGGGCGCTTTCATTGTCTACAGTCTGGCGGAGATTTTACCGTAGAGGTAGTCTTGTTATCTGATACAAACGATCGTATTGGCTATCGATATGATCGCGATGATGTTACAGGATCCCGTAAGCCTAATGTATTAGGTATTGAAAATAGGCGCTATATCATAGCTCAGGTTACTGTATATGATGCCCATTCAGCGGGCATTGTATTAGGCCCACTTCCGATAAAGGCTTTTGTAGATTATGATTATGTAGATTACGGCTCTCCCAGGGATCTAAATACCCACACATCCAACGGCATGATCCCAACTATCCAGTATTCGTATGGTCAATTAAATACAGTCGAGGGAGCGCATGATGATGCTTCTGTATTGATCTATCAGAAATTGTCTGATCGTATTGTTGATGTAATCTCTTATCAGATTTTTAAATAATAACCTATGACTTCTTTCCGATAGAAGAGATGATGGCTTCGTTATCAAGTACTTCTGTCAGGAAGTGTTGAAGGATTTTAAGAATGTATCTTGGGGTGTTATATACTCCGGATGTAGTATAGACAATTTCTAGATGGGGTTTATGATTTTGTAGTAAGGCAATCATGGCTGTTGTACTTGATCCCTCTTGGGTATTCTGAGGAACAATCCACACCGCAAATTGTTCGTTATATAAGGTAACTTTATCGTCGGTTTCGATTACATGGAAGTGTTGAGATAAATTATCCGCAGTGGCTTTATCTAAAGAAAAAGAGGTCAGTAGTCCTAGTTCATGGAGTACTTGTAGATTGATCTGAATCACCCCATCGGGCAGCCATTTAGAAAAATTCTGCGTAAACTCTGTGAATGCCGCATCTAGCATATTGGGATTAATCATTTGCGCAGTCCTTCTTTATCTTAAAGCCATAACTCTTTTCTAGCTTGGAATAGCATGATACTTCGATAGTCCGCATCATAAGATTACCATTGATAACTTTCTCTTTTTTTTCAAAGATATTCTGAATATGCTATATACTTCTCACATGCAAAGCAGGGGATGTCCTCCTACTTATTACATTTGTAGGCTTATGTTACATAGTAGACTGAAAAATAATGGCCTCGTTGCCTTAATGATAGTGTTTGTCGGAATTCCATTTTCCGTATTAGGAAAGCCTCTGCGATGTGAAGTCTTAGCGCCCTCTGCGATTTTAATTAATGCAGATACGGGACAGGTCCTTTATGAAAAACAGGCACGAATACCCACGTTTCCTGCAAGTACAACAAAAATAGCCACAGCGTTATATAGTCTGTATCTGAAAGGAGATAGGCTCGATGATCTCGTTCAAATCTCTTCTAATGCTGTCTCTGCTGTTTCGCCAGCTATTCGTCGAGGGGGCAAGCATCCTTCTTATCGATTGGAGTTTGGCGGGTCTCATATGAGCTTAAGGACTGGGGAACAGATCTCTTTTAACTCTTTACTTCATGGGTTACTCGTATGCTCTGGCAATGATGCCGCAAATGCTATCGCAGAGTATGTATCTGGTTCTGTTCCTAAGTTTATGGAAGGGATGAATGTCTATTTACAGAGTATTGGTTGTCTAAATACACATTTTCAAAACCCTCACGGACTCCCGGATTCAGAGCATCTTACAACAGCGTATGACTTAGCACGCATTGCGCATGTTGCCATGCGCAATGCTTTTTTTTGTGAGGTCGTGAAAACAACAAGGTATTTACGCCCAAAAACGAATGTCCAGGAGCAATCTGTACTTATTCAGTCGAATGCCCTTTTAAAATCAGGTAAGTTTTTCTACCCTTATGCAATGGGTATTAAAACGGGGTATACCGTGGCAGCGGGCAGTAATATTGTAGCAGCAGCTCAAAAAGGGGATAGGAGAGTCATTGCTGTGGTTTTGAATTGTGAGGATAGTAGTCAAAGATATCGATCTTGTATTGGCCTGTTTGAAGCCGCTTTTCAAGAGGTGAAGGTGGAGAGGAAGTTGTTATCTCAAGAATATGATTCCTTTAGTCGCGTGTTAGATGGGGCCAGTTCTCGTCTGGAAGGAGTTCTTTCTCGCGATGTAAGTATCGAATATTATCCATCAGAAGAATCTAGCCTGTCAGCTAAATGCTGTTGGGATGTCATAGAGCTTCCTATTAAAAAGGGGGATCGAGTAGGTGAAATCCAGGTGGCGAATGCGCAGGGTGATTTGGTGCTTACCGAACCTGTTTTAGCCAAGGATTCGGTTGAGCCTACTATCTCTTACTGTGTTGGTAGATGGGGTCGTCATATGATGCTCTATGTTCAGCAGAATAAGAGCTATCTAGGTGGCATATTAGGGTTTGCGATGATTCTATCTACGTATGTGATTTTTAGATCGAATAAAAGAATCATTCAATGAGTTTCTGGTGGAGTGCTATAAAATGATCCCGAGATAGCTCTTCTGGTCTTGCAAGAGGATTCAAACCAATGTGCTCCAGAGCCTTTTCAATCTCTGCAGAGGGGTATAACTCTTTTAATGAGCTTTTCAGCATTTTGCGACGTTTCGAAAATGCTGTTCTGATCATAGGGAATAAGATTTCTTGCTTTTCGATGATAGGTTTATTTTCTAAAGTAAAGTGTACTATAGCGGATTGGATTGAGGGCTTGGGATAAAAACAAGTCGGTTCTACGGTAAAACAGTATTTGACCTGTCCGAAATGTTCTATGTACACAGTAAAGCTACTATACTCTTTAGATCCTCGTAAGGCTACGAAGCGGCGTGCGACCTCTTTTTGCACCATAAGGGTCATGCTTTCGATGTACTGGTTTTTGGGTAACAGCGAGGTAATAATCGGTGTAGTGATGTGATAGGGTAGGTTTGCGACTACTTTGATTTTTTGTCCTTTCGAGAGCTTTGCATGAAAAAACGTTTCAAAGGGAAATTCTAAGATGTCTTGCTCGATCACGAGGAGTCTCGAATCTTCTGTCTGTAATCGGTATAATGCTTTAGCTAACAGAGGATCTTTTTCTACAGCTATTACCTGAGCTCCTCGTAGGAGCATTTCTTGTGTGAGCGCTCCAGGGCCTGGGCCAATTTCAAGAACCACATCCCCCTTTTGCACTTGGGCGGCAGATACAATCTTTCGAATAATGTTGCCATCGATCAAAAAGTTTTGGGATGCATGTTTTTTAGCCTTCATCCCATGAGATTGTAAGAAGTCGTGTAGAACAGAGGGCGTGCTAATTGTCATTATTTTAGTACAAAGGGTTGAAAGTCTGCTGGGATTTCTTGCTGTATGGATTGGGAGTCGTAACCGAATTTCTTTCGAATTTTTCCTAAATACAATGCAGATTCTTTAGTCGCAGCGATGTTGAGAAGTTCCTCTCTTAGCTTATTAGCTACTTTTGAGAAGGATTGCTGTGGGAGTTTTATGTGGTTCTTCAGGTGAAAAATTCGATAAACCACGCTTTGATCGGCTTTGCTGAGTTGTCTGATAGGCTCACTAATAGAGTTGACAACCAGGCTCATTAAAGCTTGCTTATGCGAATCGGAAATCGTTTTTGTATCCGTTTTAAATTCTTCTGAGAGGTTGATAGAGATCTCAGGGTCATCTGTGCATTCATTCTTTAAGTCTTGGACGAGTTCTTCAAAAGACTGTTCAGAGGTCTGCATCATCGCATAAGTCTTTTCAGCAAACAGTTTGCCGGCCTCTTCACTTTTAGTTCTGATAGAGAGTACTTCATATTCCCACTGTTCTTTTGCGGGGTTTTTAATGAGATAGCTTTTGTAGGCCTGTTTGATGTCTTGTGGATTTACAGACTGCACAGCTTTTGAGTTAATGCGATACCATGTCATTTTCTCCGCAATAATATCGGTATGCACCATTTTGCGGGCTTCTTCATAAGATAGCTGGAGTTTATCAAGGGAAATCATAATGTTAGGCCCGAATCTCTCCAGTATAGCTTCTCTCACCTCAGCATCAGTCACTTTTAATTCTAGTTTTTCAGCATCGGCTAGCATCAACTCGTTATCGATCATTTGTGTTAACGTGGCTCTCCACTGGGAGGTGAAATATTGATGTCTTGCATTAATGGAGTTGGCGTACTCTGGGTAGTAACGATTTAAAAATACATCCATTTTTTTCATAACATCGAGAACAGAGATCGTTTGTTCATTCACTTTCGTTAGAATCCGATTATTAACAATGAGCTGCTGCTGTTGAGGCGGTGGTGGGGTTAGTAAATTTACGTTCGCGTGGATGTTAGAGCTGACTGCAACCAGTGTAAGCGTCCCTAGAATAGAAAGTAGTCTCATATGTAATTCCTTCCGTCAACTTAAAGCTTTAGGTGTTTATTGCAGGTTTAGTTTAGTCAAAAAACTGCTCTAATTGCAATCTATTATGCCATATTGGTGTCTTTTTCAAAAACAGCACCAAAAAAGCCATCCATTCCATCTATAGTAGGAGAGATTTCTAAAGGCGATCCTACCAATTTAATTGAGTGGTTGTGTAAAAAATGGGTCATCTGATCTGTGTTTTCATGGGGTAATATACTACAGGTTGCATAGACAATTTTACCTCCTGGTTTTACAAATTCAAGTGCTTCTGCAAAAATGACTCGTTGCTCTTCTTGTATTTTTACAATCGTTTGGGGATCAAATCGCCATTTCATATCAGGATTTCTTCGTAATGTTCCAGATCCAGTGCAAGGGGCGTCAACGAGAACCCAATCCATCGTATTTTTTAGGGTTTTCTTTTTTTTGTCATCATATTGGAGGATTTGTGCATTTTGAATACCAGCTCTTTTTAGCCGTTTTTTCGCTTCTACTAGAGAGTGAGGTCTAATGTCATGTAAATAAATTTGACCTGTCGAATCTAGCCTCTGTGCAAAAGCTAATGTTTTGCCTCCTGATCCGCTACAAAAGTCTAAGACTTGTTGACCAGGTTGAGCATCTACTAAAAAGGCTACAAGCTGGCTGCCCTCATCTTGCATTTCAAATAAACCTTGCTTGAATTCATCCATGCCAAAGAAATTCTCTCGTTTTTTAAAAATAATCCCAAGAGGTGATTGAGTGCATGCTCTGACTTCATATGTTCCTTCCCAAAGATTCATGAGAGATTGTCGATCTGTCTTTAAGGGGTTGATTCTAAGTGTAGTAGGAGCTTGTGTATTACTAATAAGACAGAATTCTTTGGTTTTAGCCTCTCCTAAGCCTGATTTAATAAGGTCGTACAGTCCTTTAGGGAAGCTGACTGCCACGTGAGGAGGAAGTGCTGGATTTTTATGGGCTGTAGTAGTATCTAAGGTTTTGAATATCTCGTATCTCTCTTCCCATGAGTGCTTTTTCCCGCAAAGGTAGTCAATTAGACCAAGCCATCTAAATATAGTATAGATGGTTTCGGCTAAAAACCGTCGATCATGTGAGCCTATGGATTTATTCGCTTTGATATAATTTCTAATGAATAGATCTAAAGGGAGTCCTTGAGTAGAGAATCCTTTAAGAAGTCTCATTAGGTGAAAATCTCTAAAATATTTGCTCATGGCTTATGTCTTTAGTAAAAAGATTAATTGATTCTAGATCGAGGTAGTAACAGAGTCGCTTTCTTTTTAGCGACACTCAATGTGAATGGGATCATTTATACCAAAGTATAGAATAGAAACAAAGGTTCAACTTTGCGCTTGCATTCCAGAGGATTCACCAATCGTCCAGGAGTCTCTAAGTTAGCCTGTTTGCATTGGCGGATCGCATATCGTAAAAACCCCTCTGTGGTTGACTCTTTTCTGATGAATAGAGGGTGTTCAGACGGTGTGGCCTTCAAGAGAATGTGGTCAGCGAGGATATTAAGGCTCAGGTTTGCTCGGAACGGTTTTTTCGTTTGCTTTGCAAATGTAAGTGATTTTTAGAGCGGATTTATATATACAATACTTGAACTGCGAATTGGGGGTATTTATGCAGACGGTTTTTGCTTTTCTCGGTAGAGCTTGTATAACTGCGATTTTTATCTTTAGCGGCCTACAAGACGTATTAAATTGGAATATCCAAGAACAGTATGTTATCGGTTCACTGACAAGTTCTTTAACTGCCGGAGTTATTGGTTTCTGGATTATGCCAGCGATTCATGTGATTTTATCGAATATAACTCTTTTTTTTGCCGTGGCCGTTTTTTTAAAGCTGTGCGGAGGCATCTTTGTGTTATTTAGCTGGAACTTGAGATTGGGTGCTGTCATGTTGTTATTATTCCTTATTCCGGTTACATTGCTTATGCATGATTTTTGGAATAAAACGGGCCCTTCTCAAGTGATGGAGATGATCATGTTTTCCAAAAATTTAGGTTTAGTCGGGGGGTTGTTTTTGTTATTATCTCAGGGTAATGCCAGCAAAAAGAAGTCTCCATCCGTAGACAAGAAGTTAGTTTAATTTTACGTATTTATTTTTTGTGATCAAAAGCGTTGGTTTTTTCCTTCTAAGTTTCCTCTGCGTTGGTTTTGGACAGCCTGCTTGGATTCCTTTTGCGGGTCCTTTAGCTGCTTCTTTAGGGTACGCTTTGTTTTGGGTTTCTCTAGATCAGGTGGTTGTTCTTAGGCGTAGGTTTTGGATAGCAGCTCTTTGGTTTTTTCTCGTTCAGCTTGTGCAAATATCTTGGATGGCTTCGACGAAATACCAGGGGTTGTACATTGTTGCTGTGTACCTTCTTTTATCGATTGTATTAGGATTACAGTTTGGTTGGATTACCAAATTTGTGTTTTTTTGTCCTACTCTATCTCTGCGTTCTGTTTTTGCCATTGCAGCGTTTGCAACTCTTAGCGAGTGGCTTAGGTTGTTTTTCTTTTGTGGTTTTACGTTTAATTTTGCAGGAATGGCTCTTGCCTGTTATGTCCCATCTATGCAGCTGGCCTCGATTTTCGGGGTGTTCGGGTTGTCTTATTTGGTGTTTTTTTCCAATGCCTTATTCCTCAAGGCCTATAGAGGGAGTGGTGGTAGAGGTTGGTGGGTTTGGATGTCGATTGCATTATTTCCTTATTGCTTTGGATTGGTGAGTTTAGGTTTTTCCAATAAAAAGAATGAGGGGTTAAGTTCTTTGAATGCTTTGCTAATTCAGCCAGGGCTATCTCCTTCACAGAAAACACCTCTACGGAATTTTTTACACGATTTTATCCCTCTTAATACCCAGTGGCGGGATTTGTTTTTATTAGCATCCTCTTATCGCCTAAGGGATGTTGATTTAGTGGTTTTTCCAGAATCCGTAGTCTTTGCTGGATTTGATTCTTGTATTTACCCTTTGCCCCATGTTTTGGATCAGTTGAATGCTTTTGGTGTGGACATAGAACGTGCTTTACCTACTCTGTCTGCTCCTTATGGAAAAAAGATTAGTGGGAATTGGTTTGTATCTAATGCTTTTTGGTGTCAGGTGCTCGCAAATCATTTGGAATCGCAGGTTATTGCAGGGTTTGATCAAACGGATAAGGGTTCTGGAAAGCATTACAATGCGGCATTTTATTTTACCCCTTATTCCGAAAAGATATCTCGCTATGAAAAACAGATTTTATTGCCTTTAGCTGAAACTTTGCCTTGGTCTTTTTTGAAAAACATAACAAAAAGGTATGGGATTACTGAATTTTTTACCCCTGGGTCTTTTTCGAAATTACTAGGTAAGGACCTGCAAGCTGGGGTCTCTATTTGCATCGAAGAGACGTTTCCATCTATTATGCGAGATGCACGCCGGAGGGGGGCTCGCTTTTTCGTGAATCTCACTAATGATGGATGGTACCCCAATACAAACCTTCCTATGCAACATTGTTCTCATAGTAAAATTAGGGCAGTGGAAAATGGGGTTTATTTGCTGAGAGCTTGTAATACGGGGGTTACTTGCTTTATTGATCATAAAGGACGGGTGCTGTCTCAGTTGCCTGCTCAATCATGGACCGGTTCTCCTGAAAAAGGGGCTTTATTTCAGAGGGTTGTGTTGGAGGTGGAAAATACCTTGTATACCTACTGGGGGGATGTAGTTATTGTCGGTTTTTGTGTTGTATCTCTGCTCATCTTTCTAATTGGGCTCGGGTATCGTGCATTATTCCATATTCTGTAAATATCTTTTATGTTCATCCATTTTGTATTTCGATATGTATTTAAGGGTTTTTTTAATGAACTTCCAGGGAGGTGGGGTGGATAAATAGGCTTGCTCAAAATAATCTATTTTGGTTATCGTATTACACAGTTTAATTCGATGACATTTCCTAATGTTTTAAAGTTGGCGCAATCGAGGTATCTTTGACAGTTCTGTGTGATATTGCAATCTCAAAAAAAAAGTTGTCTCCAGGGGTAATTAAGCAAGGGGGAACTTTATCTAAAGAAGTAGCGCGAAAAGGGATTGGCCTTTTTAGCGGGGTCTCTTCTGAGTTGAAGTTTATTCCTGCTCCTGCTGGCCATGGCATTGTGTTTCAGCGTGTGGATTTAAAGGGCAGTCCTCGTTTGGCCGGTCAATTACAAAATGTGCAGGGGACTCCTCGCTGCACGATTCTGGGCTGCGGTGACGTATTCATACAGACTGTAGAGCATGTCTTAGCGGCTCTTACCGCTTGTGGAGTTGATAATCTCCTTATTCAGTTAGATGGCCCAGAGATTCCTGTATTTGATGGGAGTTCTTTAGAGTTTGTGCAGATGATCGAAGAAGCAGGGATTGCGCTTCTCGATCAGCAAATACCGGTATATCAACTGCTAGAGCCAGTTTATTGGTCTCAGGGAGATATCCATATTGTTGCTCTGCCTTCAGAAGAATATAAAATTAGTTATACACTTCATTATCCTCATTCTCAATTGCTTCATTCTCAATTTTTCACTGTACAGGTAAATGCGGATCGTTTTAAAAGAGAGGTCGCTCCTTGTAGGACATTTTCTTTGTATGAAGAGATTCTTCCTTTTATAGAAAGAGGGTTGCTCAAGGGTGGTAGTCTGGATAATGCGGTGATTGTTAAAGATGATAAAGTGATGAATCCTGAAGGGTTACGATTCGCCAATGAGATGGCTCGTCATAAGGCTCTTGATATGATTGGAGATTTGTCTCTCATAGGGGTTCCGTTTCTGGCTCATGTTATTGCAATCCGCTCCGGGCACTATGCTAATAATGCGTTTGCGAAAGAATTGTTAAATCACATTCAGTTGGAGATTTCCTGATGCCTCTGCAAACTTTAAGTCATCCTATCATTTTTAATGTGAAGGAAATTGCAAATATATTACCTCACAGGTACCCCTTTCTTCTTGTAGATCGAATCGTGTATATGAACCTAGACGAGAATGTGATCATTGGTCAAAAGAACTTAACCATTAATGAACAGTTTTTTCAAGGTCACTTCCCAGAAGCTCCTATTATGCCCGGTGTCCTTATCCTCGAGGCTTTAGCGCAGACAGGTGGTATTTTAGTGCATCAAAAAGGGTATAACCAAAAGATTGCGGTTCTTTTAAGCGTAAAAAATGCTAAATTTCGAAGACCCGTTGTTCCAGGCGATGTGTTGATGTTGCATGCTGCAGGAATTCACATTAGCGGTAAGGGTGGGCGCGTTCTAGCTAAAGCTACTGTTAATGATCAATTGGCAGTCGAAGCGGAAATAGGTTTTGCTCTTATTGATAAAGAGCAGTTATAGATTAAAATGGAATTGTTCAAAACATGCTAAAGTTGGATTCACATGTCTAATATTCATCCCTCAGCAGTCGTAGAATCTGGTGCGCAAATCGGCAAGAATGTAACCATTGAGGCTTATGCTGTCGTAAAGGGTACTGTCACTCTTGGAGACAATGTAACAATCAAGTCTTTTGCTTATATAGACGGTAATACCACTATAGGAGACGGTACAGTTATTTGGCCTTCCGCGAGCGTGGGTACTAAGACACAAGATTTGAAGTTTAAGGGTGAAAATACTTACGTTGTAATCGGAAAAAACTGTGAGATTAGAGAATTTGTGACTATTAACTCTTCTTGCCAAGAGGGTTCGGTCGTGCGTATTGGTGATCAGTGTTTATTAATGGCATATTGTCATGTAGCGCATAACTGTGAGATTGGCAATAGAGTGATTATGGCCAATGGAGCGATGCTTGCCGGCCATGTAATTGTAGAAGATTGTGCGATTATTGGGGGTATGACTCCAGTGCATCAGTTTTCAAAGATTGGTAAACATGCTATGGTGGGTGGATTGAGTCGTGTCAGTCATGATATCCCTCCCTATACAATTGGTGCGGGCTCGCCGTATAAGTTAGGCGGATTGAATTTGATCGGGCTCAAAAGACATAACTTTAGTCTTGATGAGCGAAGGGCCTTGGCTCAAGCTTTTAAATTAACATATAGGTCTGGCTTGCGACTCTCTGAAGCTTTGCTGAGAATTGAAGATGAGGTTTTAATGACCTCTCATGTGCAGCATTGGATTGAATTTTGCAGGACGTCCAAGAGAGGCTTAATCGGTCTTCAAGGGGTTGTTCAATCCCTGCAAGAAGAAGATGAGGAGATGAAAGAGCTTGAAGGGTTGCTCGAGGTAAAGGTTTAGTTCTTGTCTATGCGAATTGTTTTTTTTGGGACATCGGAGTTTGCAGCTTGTATTCTTCAGCAATTAATTTCTCAAGCCTTTGAAATTGTAGCTGTTGTGACTCGTCCCGATCGTCTGCAGGGTAGGGCTCTTCAAATGCGCCCATCCCCTGTTAAAAAAGTCCTACTTGATTCCCATTCTCATATCCCCGTCTATCAACCTGAACAAGCATCTGCGATTGAATCTCAGCAGATATTGGCTGGTTATAGTGCAGATCTTTTTTTTGTTGTGGCCTACGGAGAGATTTTAAAGCAGAATATTCTTGATCTACCTGTGAAAGGTTGTATTAATTTGCACGCAAGCGTACTTCCGAAATATAGAGGAGCAGCTCCTATTCATAGATGTATTATGGATGGTTGTTCTGAGTCAGGGATCACTGTTATAGAAATGGTCAAACAGATGGATGCTGGAGATATGCTGGCTGTCTCAAAAGTAGACTTAACAGAAGATATGAATTTTGGTCAGCTTGAAACTAAGTTGTTAGAGGCAAGTTTTGATTTGGTTCCTCGCGTTATTAGGGACTTTGATTGTTATTATAAAAATAAAACAAGGCAAGATCTCAGTCAGGTGACTTTTGCGTCCAAAATCTCTCCAGAGGATTCTGAAATCAAATGGACGGATTCTGTTTCTGTAAATAAAAATAAAATTAGAGCTTTTTCTCCTTTGCCTGGGGCTTGGTGTACAGTTTTTATTGGAGGCGAAGGGAAACGTTTAAAGATTACGTCTTGTTCTGTTGTCCACGGATCTATCTCCATGCCCGGTACTATTCTGGCTAGTAGCCTCTATTTGGATATAGCCTGTTTAGATGGGGTTTTAAGGCTTCATCAGGTTCAGCTTGAGGGTAAAAAATCCATGCCCTCTTCTGAGTTTTTGCGAGGCGTTACAGGGAAAATTTCCTTTATTTCTTAAAGCCATCTCTTTTTCCTAAAAATAGTTTATCTCTTTTCCGTCTTTACTAGAATCTTTTGTTAATGCATAATTAAGATCGTTTAAAGATACCAGTAAAAGACTACTTAAAAATATCAGGGGTTGATTCGATGGTTAATGCAGTTGCAAGCGCAAGTGATGTGTGGTCTCAAGGTGTTTCCGAAGCTAGTTTTATAGAAAATGTTTTTAAGCTGATTCATCAGGGTACTTTCTGGGCAAAATACTGTAATCCAGGGGTATCGGAATCTATTGTGGAGTTAGGCACTGTTACGAAACAGGCGGCAACGATTATAGGTGTTGCGGATCTTCCGTCAAAGATTCAAAAATTTATAGCAGGATATCAAGCCGAAGGTTCGTCGATGTTTTCTTTTTCTACTTTATCTGCTGGTACGGCAGTATTATCTGCGGCCAAGGATACTGCGGAGCTGGCAAATACCTTTTTTGTTTCGATTCCGGCGACGACTATAACTGCCCTGAAAGGGACTAGTAGTGTTGGTTCGATAGTAGTCTCTGGGAAGAGCTTGTATGATATAATTTCCCAGCCGTCAAACAGGACGCTGACTCCGACTGCGCGCTTCCTTAAAGTCGCCTCTCTAGTATCTCATATCTCATTAGGTGTATTCGGTGTTGCCTCCCTTTTTATGAAGGTTGCCGTTCCGGTTATGTTGGGTCTAGCTACTTTGGCGACTGGATTAGCTATTGCGACTCACTTTGAGAAGAATATCCATTCTCATACTGATTGAGTTTTGTCTTGTGCCTTTCGATTATTTTTTTAGAACGTAAGTCAGTAGATAGGCTTATGTTGTGTACTTAGGGGTATAGATTATGAATAACGTTATGGCTAGATCGGCTCCCTTGGAGCCTCGGTTTATGGGCCATGTTCTGGATTATTTAGATCTTTTCTGATCGGGTGCAGGATGCTTTAGCTGTTGCTAACCATGCAGGTTATTGGTTTCAAAAAGTTGCAGTGGGATCTGCTTATTGCCAGAAGGCTGCTGATGTGAGTGAGCTCTGTGGTAAGGGGTTAACGATTATTGATCTATGTGCTTTACCTAGGTCTCTTGTCGAATCTTGTTCCTCTACGGCATCGTCTGTGAATGAGGTATCTAAGCGAGCTTTATTCCTGGCGAATGATTTGACGGGAACTCTCAATGGTTTTTCCGAAGCTGGATAGATTTCCTTGGGTGCAGCAGCTCCGTCTGTCGCGGGTATCTCAAGCGTGCTTGGTCTAGCAGTAAATGCTGTGCGATTCAATGATGAGGTTTGTCAGGCCCAGTGTTCTTCTGGTTTTGGGGCGGGTCACTCAAAGGTTGAAGTGGCTCAGCAGGCGATAGGGTTCGCTGCAAGTTGCGTGGGTGTGCTAGGGTGGTTTTTCGCTGCTGATGTGATGTTACCGGTGCTTGGTATGGGCCTGGCCACTTGTTGTTTAAGCTTGAAATTGCTGGGTTATTTTTATAATCAAATAGTTGTAAAACCAACTGTCATTGGGGATGCTTCATAAGATCCCTCTTATACTGGTGTTTTTTATGGGTAAGGTGGGCTTGAAAGCGAGGGAATGGGTCATTTTATTGCTCATTTCCTCTTTTATAGGCTCCCTTTTCATTACTAGTCATCTTCTTAGCTATTCATCAAAAAAAACTTTAGTTCTGCAAAAATTGCAATACAATCAAGCACTGATTGAAATAAATGTCTCTGGCGCGGTAATATCCCCAGGAGTTTATAAAGTTGTTCCAGGCATATCTTTAAAGAGTGTGCTGAGGCAGGCCGTCTTGACTTCAAAAGCTGATAAAAAAAAGATTAATTTTAATAAAAAAATCTTTTCATCTTGTGAAGTTGATGTGCCGGAAAAAATCCTAGACGTGCGTAGCAAGCTAGGATCGAAAAAAACATCTGTGAGAGCCAGTTAAGTGATAGCGAAGTACAAATAAATGGAGGTAACTTTAGAAGAACCTCTTTTTCTAGAGTTATTAATGAGCGTTAAGCTCGCATGCTATGCAATTTTTGATTGTGAATAAATCAAGACTTTTGATAGCCTTTTCGCTTTGGCCTTCAAGTAAGGCATTTAGACGAGAATTTAACTCTAACATAATCTTGTCGCTGTCAATGTTCTTGCCTCAGAAGAAAATCACTAGTTAGTGAATCAATAACAGCGAATTCAGATAAAGGTAAATATATGAGCCTAACGTTAATGGGAACGAAAAAAGGAATGATGCAAGCATTTGATGATGAAGGCAACGTTGTAGTTTGTACTGTCATCTCTGCAGAACCCAATATCATTTCAAAGATTCAAACTAAAAAGGATAGCGGTTATGAAAGCGTATTGCTTTCTGCTGTTAAACTTTCCGCATCCAGAGCGCGGAATGTATCGAAGCCTCTTCAAGGATTTTTTAAGAAAATTAACGTTGAGCCTAGAAAGCGTCTAAAAGAGTCCCGCGTGTTAGATGCAAGTGAATATGCAATAGGACAAGAAGTTACTGTGGGGTATTTTTCCGACTGTAACTACGTAGACGTGTCTGCAGTAACTATAGGTAAGGGGCATCAAGGTGTTATTAAACGTCACAACTTTGCTGGTGGACCTGCATCCCATGGATCTGGTTTTCATCGACATGGTGGATCTTGTGGTATGAGAACAACTCCTGGTCGCTGCCTCCCTGGTCAGAAAAAGTCTGGTCGTATGGGTGGAAAGAAGATGACAGTTCAGAATCTTAGGATTGTGAGAGTCGATGAAGAAAAACAGGTTATTCTGGTTGAAGGCGCTGTTCCCGGTGCTAGAGAATCCTTGGTGTATATTGCGAAAGCGAAGAAGATGAGCGCTTCGAAACAGAAAAAGAAAGGTTAGGAGTTGAGTTGTGGCAGTACTAAAGAAATACAATCTCACTGGCGCTGAAGTTGGAGAACTGAAAATTGAAGATGGCTATTTGGAGTCTTCGGTTAATGCGCAGTTGATAAAGGATTACATTACAGCGATTCGAGCGAATGCTAGACAGTGGTCTGCGAATACGCAGTCGCGCCCTGAAGTGAGTCACTCAGGTCAAAAGCCCCACCCTCAGAAAGGAACCGGTAAAGCTCGTCAGGGTTACCTCGGAGCTCCTCAGTATAAAGGTGGTGGACGAGTCCATGCTCCCAAACCTAAGTTTGATCAGCATGTGAAAGTAAATAAAAAAGAAAGACAAGCCGCTATTAGGCATTTGCTAGTCGAAAAAATTGCCGGTCAGAAAGTGCATGTGTTGGATTGCAGTTCTCTTCATGAGCCGAAAACGCAATTGCTCAGTGATTTCTTGAAAGTGAGAGGATTAGATGCTAAGAGAGTGCTATTTCTGGCTGATGCCTCTATTTTGCCTAGCAAAGATCAGAGCGACATCTCTTTCCCTTCAGAAAGACATCAGAGTTTATTTCTTAGTTTAAGGAATATAGCAAAAGCAGATTTTGGTTACGTTCCAAATGTAAACGGTTACGAGTTAGCTCTCCATCAAGATATCATAGTGTTAGATACGGCATGTGATGAATTGATGATGCTCCTAGGAGGAAAAAAGTAAATTTATGAATAAGAGAAATGCTTTTGACATCATAAAAAACAGACATGTAACAGAGAAAGCAAGAGTTCTTGAGCAGCTCCAATTTAATGCAAGCAATCCTTGCGTCAAGAAATGTCAAGCTCCTAAGTACGTTTTTGTTGTAGACAAGAAGGCAAGTAAGTTTCAAATTGCCAAAGCGGTAGAAGAAATTTATGCCGATAAGAAGGTGAAGGTCCTTTCTGTAAACACCATTAACGTCAAACAGAAAGAAAGACGCGTTCGAGGAAGAACTGGTTTCAAGTCCGCTTTTAAAAAAGCGATAGTGACTTTTGAGACAGGTGATTCAATTGATGATAATGTTTAAGCAGAATGAAAGGTTGCAGTAAACTATGACAAAAAAATTTCGTCCAATAACTCCGAGCACTAGACACTTAGTCTTAAACGGCAATGAACAGTTGACTCGTGGAGTAGGCAAATCAAAGAGAGCGACTCCGGCACCAGAGAAATCACTTCTTGTAAAAAAAGTAGTGACGAATGGCAGAAACCACCATGGACACATCACATGTAGACATAAAGGTGGCGGACATAAAAAAGCTTACCGACTTATCGACTTTAAAAGAGATAAGGAAAATATCCCTGCGACAGTGGCGTCTATTGAGTATGATCCAAATCGAACTGCGCATATTGCTCTTATTAACTATGCTGATGGCGTAAAGACGTATATTCTTGCTCCTCAAGGCTTGAAAAAAGGTGATGTTGTTTCTACAAGTGCAGAGCCTCCTTTTAATGTAGGGTGCTGCATGCAGTTAAAATGTATGCCTCTTGGCTCTACTATTCACAATATTGAGCTTATTCCTGGTAAGGGAGGTAAGCTAGTTCGCTCTGCTGGTTTATCGGCTCAGTTGATGGCGAAAAGTGGTGGTTACGTAACAGTAAAGATGCCTTCCGGTGAAATCAGGCTGATCAATGAAGATTGCAAGGCTTCTTTTGGAGTTCTTTCTAATGCAGATAGAAGGCTGAGAGTTGAAGGGAAAGCAGGAAGAATGAGATGGAAGGGCGTCCGTCCGACTGTTCGTGGTACTGCTATGAACCCTGTTGATCACCCTCACGGTGGTGGTGAAGGTAAGCATAATGGTTACATCCCTCAAACACCATGGGCGCAGTATACTAAAGGTTATAAGACGAGATCCAAACGTAAAACTACTAAATGGATCATCAAAGATCGCAGGAAATAGAGGAGTCTATGGGTAGATCACTAAGAAAAGGTCCTTTTGTTGAGCATCATTTACAAAACAAAGTGGAAAAGTTAAATAAGACAGAGACAAAAAAACCAATTAAAACTTGGTCAAGAAGATCTATGATTCTCCCTGAGATGATAGGTCATACTTTCGATGTCCACAACGGGAAAAAGTTTATATCTGTTTTTGTGTCTGAGAATATGGTGGGACACAGACTTGGAGAATTTTCTCCAACAAGAACGTTCAAAGGCCATGGAGCTAAGAAAACAGAATCAAGCAGCTCAGGCAGCAAATAACTTATAAAAGGTACATGTATGCAAACAGCTACAGCAATAACAAAGTATGTTAGAGTTCCGCCTCGTAAGGCAAGACTCGCAGCTGATATTATTCGCGGAATGAAAGTGGAAGATGCCGCTCTTCAGTTAATGGCATCTCAGTTAAAGGCTGGAAAGCTTCTTTTCAAAACTTTACATAGTGCAATTGCAAATGCAGAAACACAGCTGAAAGTTCAGAGAAGAGACTTGTTAGTAAAAGAGGTGCGTGTTGACGCGGGTCCAGTGCTGAAAAGGGCGAAGTCCAAAAGTAAAGGTGGAAGAGTCCCCGTAATGAAAAGAACAAGTCATTTCACAATAGTTGTGTCAGCTGAGTAAAAGTAAAGATTGTTAAGGAGAAAGAATGGGACAAAAAACTTCCCCGACAGGCTTCAGATTAGCACTGAATAAAAAGTGGAAGTCTACTTGGTATGCCAATAAACAAGAGTTTGGCTCGTTAATTGGTGAAGATAGAATTATCCGTGAATACCTTATAAAAAAACCATGCTGCCAAGGCACTTCTCAGATCTCTATTAAGAGAATGAGTGATAAGGTAGAAGTTACAATTCATACTGCAAGACCTGGATTGGTAATTGGTAAAAAAGGCGCGGAAATTGATGTTCTAAAAGGTGAACTCAAAAAGCTTACTGGTAAAGAGATCTGGATTGAAGTGGATGAGATCAAAAGACCAGATCTAGATGCTAGATTGGTTGCTGAAGGTATGGCCAAGCAACTAGAGCGTAGGATTCCTTTTAGAAGAATTATGAAAAAATCTATGCAAGCTTCGATGGACGCTGGCGCGGCTGGTATTAAAGTGCAAGTTTCCGGTCGTATCGGTGGAGCTGAGATTGCAAGGACAGAGTGGTATAAGGAAGGAAGAATCCCTCTTCAAACACTTAGAGCGGATATTGATTACGCAACAGGAAGAGCGGAGACGACTTACGGCTCAATTGGAGTAAAAGTTTGGATCAACCGCGGTGAAGAAACTCAAAGCAGATCAGTAGGAGGCTAATATGGCCTTGATGCCAGTCAGAACGAAATACAGAAAAATGCAAAAAGGCCAGATGGCTGGCCTCAGCAGAGCGGCAAACTTTGTTGATTTTGGTGATTATGCCATGCAATCTCTTGAAAGAGGGAGGATTACGCAGCACCAAATCGAAGCGTGCCGAGTAGCAATTAATAGATATTTTAACAGACGTGGAAAAGTTTGGATTAGAATTTTTCCTGATAAGTCTGTTTCTAAAAAACCTGCTGAAACGAGAATGGGTAAAGGTAAAGGAGCTCCTGATCATTGGGTAGCTGTGATTAGACCTGGAAGAATTTTGTTTGAAGTAGGTAATGTTCCTAAGGAAATGGCGCAAAATGCTTTAAGAAGAGCGGCAGCAAAGCTTCCCATCAAAACAAGATTTGTTGAAAGAGTTGAAAGAGTCTAACCCAGGTTGAGGAAATGCACGAACTAAGTAGTTTAAGAGAAAAATCTATACCAGAGCTAAAAACTCTTGATGTCGATCTTTCTAAGGCGATTTATCGCATGAAGAATGAATGGAAAATTGCTAAAAAATTAGAGAAACCTCATCTTCTTAAAGGCTTGAAGAAAGATCGAGCCAGAGTGCTCACTATCATTAGTGAAAAAACCGAAGCGAATTCATAGAGGATATCATGGAACAAGTAGTTATAAAAAATGCTCGCAAGGTCAAAGAAGGTGTCGTTGTTTCTAATAAGATGCAAAAGACAGTGACTGTCAAAGTTGAAAGGACTCTAAGGCACCAACATTTTGGTAAAGTTATTACACGAGCTAAAAAATATTATGCTCATGCAGAAAATAGCCAAGATATTCCTGAAGGGCAGAAAGTAAGAATTGTTGAAACCCGCCCTCTCTCTAAGCTTAAGAGATGGAGAGTTGTAGAGCTGTTAGTGTAATAAATTTTTTAACGTTTTAGTAGAGAGAAGATCATGATCCAACAAGAAAGTGATTTGGAAGTAGCAGATAATACCGGTGCCAAGAGAGTTAAGTGCTTTAAAGTACTTAAAGGCTCTAAAAGAAGGTATGCCGGTGTAGGCGATGTAATCGTTTGCTCTGTGAAGGAAGCAGATCCAAAAGGCAGTGTTAAAAAGGGTGATGTAGTTAAAGCCGTTATCGTTCGTACGAAGAGTTATATTCGTAGAGCTGATGGATCTATGATCCGTTTTTATGATAATAGCTGTGTAATCATTGACGAGAAAGATAATCCTAAGGGAACTCGTATATTTGGACCTGTTGCACGAGAAGTTCGTGAGGGTGGTTTCGTAAAGATTAGTTCTCTTGCACCAGAAGTCATTTAGGAGCGGGCAATATGAGTAAATGGATAAGAAAAGGCGATAAAGTAGTAATTATCGCTGGTAGTAATCGCGGCAAGAGTGGGGAAGTTCTTTCTGTTCAAGGGGAGAAAGTTGTCATTCAAGGCATAAATATTAGAAAAAAACATATGAAAAGACGATCGAAAGTGGGTGCCGGTGAAATTATAGAAATGGAAAAGCCGATCCACGTATCAAATCTCTGCCTATGTAATGCGGATGGTAAGTCTATAAAAGTGAAAGTCAGATTTAGTGCTGAAGGTGAAAAACAATTGTACTTCATCGACGGACAAGAAACGATTGTTCACCGCGTAATTAAGAAAGCTGTCTAGTTTTGCGACTGTTTCCCTAATTAGGAAGCGATGTAATTCGTGTTTAAAAGAAAGTGCTACACTTTGCACTTGATCAGGCGTTCTGATCAATATGAGGGTAAGATTAAAAGTTTGATAGTTTTTTTAGTAACCAGTGGATCTTATTGAAAAGTTCAATATAAGGCCAGCCTATCAAATGTTATGGTGTGTCGGTTGATTATATAGCCGGCACCAAATCGAGGATCTGTTTTAGGCTGTTCTTTGGGTGTAAAAGTGTAAGCAGACTGAAAGCTTTAAAGTTCTTTGTGGTTTATGTCTAAAAGGTCTTTTAAAGGTCATATGCCAGGTTAAAAGTGCGTAGGAAAGGTTGAATAAAAAAAAGGTTTTGCTTTTGTGTTTGGTAAAAAACTGCATAAAATCTGCCTTTTTAATTAAAATATCCATTTTCCTAGTGCAGGTTTTGGTTTAGATCCGTATGCTGGTACAGCGAAGTAATGCAAAGAACACCTCTTGAAAGTGAATTGTGTAGGATATGCCAACTTCGGAATGTTAAGAATGACCTATTCATTATTGATGACCTGGGAATTTGCGAAGATGATCCTGTTTTGAGGTGGAGATTGGTTAGAAAGACTAGGTTAAAGTGATAGTGGAAGCAGCTGTAATTGTTAGCTATTTGTACAAACACATCACATACAGCGTGACACTAAAGTGCAAGTTGCGTAGTCTGTCTGCCAGGAAAGTAAATTTAACATACAATTATGAAAACAAAATAAGTAGAAGTGGCCATGTCTAGAGCTCAAAAGAAATATAAGGATGAAGTCAAACTCAAGCTTCAAGAGAAGTTTAATTACGTAAATCCAATGTTGATTCCTTCGCTTAAGAAGATTGTAATCAGCATGGGTATCGCTGAGGCTTCTAAAGATAAGAATGCGGTTCAGGATTGTTTAAAAGAAATGGCTCAGATTTCTGGCCAGAAACCAATTTTAATCAATGCAAAAAAAGCGATTGCTAACTTTAAGTTAAGAGAAGGTCAAGCAAACGGAATAAAAGTAACGCTTAGAAGAAAGCGGATGTTTGATTTCCTTGATCGTTTTTGTCATATTGTTTCTCCTCGTATACGCGACTTTAGAGGTTTTCCTGTGAAGTGTGATGGAAGAGGGAGTTATTCAATAGGGATTCAAGAGCAAATTGCATTTCCTGAGATCAACTTGGACTCAGTTAAGAGAACGCAGGGGATGAATATTACATTTGTTACCTCCGCAAAAACGGACCAGGAATGTGTTGAGCTTTTGACTCATCTTGGCTTCCCTTTTAAAACTGAATAACTACTAAGAGGAAAAAATGGCATTAAGTGATCCTGTTGCAGATCTTTTAACAAGAATAAGAAATGCAGTTAAAGCAAAGCACAGATATGTGGATTTTCCGCATAGTAATTTGAAGCTGAATATTCTTAAGGTCCTGAAAGATAGAGGATTTATAGAGAATTATCTTATTAATGAAGAGAATAAGAAAGCGCGTGCTTTTTTGAAGTACGCAGATGGAAGAGATCCCGTGATTTTTGGTCTTAAAAGAATGTCTTCTCCAGGTCTTAGAAGATATGTAGGACATAAATTTATCCCAAAGATTGACGGTGGGATGGGCCTTGTAATTCTTTCAACACCCAAAGGAATTATTGATGGCGAAACGGCTAGAAAGCTTAAAGTGGGTGGAGAGCTCCTTTGTTATATTTGGTAAGAGGAAAATAGGTAATTGATGTCTCGCTTAGGTAAAATTCCAATTCTAGTTCCGGCAGGAATAAAAATTGAACTGGTCGGAAACATTTTGCATGTTAAAGGTCCTAAAGGTGATCTTTCGCAAGAAGTTAAAGACGGTGTGTTCGTAAAAATTGAAAATGATAAAGCTACTGTTGAAGTAGATGAAAGCAAAGATATACCTGGCGCATTTCACGGCCTCTATAGATCTTTGCTTAACAATATGATCATCGGCGTAAGCAAGGGATTTGTAAAAAAATTGCTGCTTATCGGTGTTGGTTATAGGGCCACAGTTCAAGGGCAAAAGCTCGATTTGCAGCTTGGGTTTTCTCATCCTGTGCAAATCGACATTCCTCAAACAGTGCAGATCGCCATTGAGAAAAGTACGGCAATTACTATTACGGGTTCTAATAAACATACAGTTGGTCAGTTTGCTGCTGCCATAAGAGCTAAGAGAGCTCCTGAACCTTACAAAGGTAAAGGCATACGTTATGAGAATGAGCATGTACGTAAGAAAGCGGGTAAAGCAGCAAAAGGTAAAACAGGGTAGTAAGTCTCATGGATAACAGTATTAAGAAACGAGATATACAAAGAGGTCGAAGACTTCTGCGTGTGAGAAAAAAAGTTAGGGGTTCTTCTGAAAAACCTCGTATGAGTGTGTTTAAATCTAATAGGCATTTAAGTGTTCAGATTATCGATGATGAGAAGTCTGTCACCTTAGTGAGTGCTGGTACTCTGCAAGAGAAATCTCTCGGGGGTAAATCTAAAGAGTCTGCGAAAAAGCTTGGGGTAATGATTGCTGAGTTAGCAAAAAAGCAAAATATTCATGCTGTCATCTTTGATCGTGGTTATAATAAATACCATGGAGTACTTGCTGAGCTAGCCAATGCTGCCCGCGAGTCCGGTTTACGGTTTTAGTCGTGTAAGGGAAAAGGGAAATAATGGGTCAACAAAAAAATAAACGTGCTGAAGATTTCGATACAGAATTCGAAGAGAAAGTACTTTACATCAATAGATGTTCAAAAGTGGTAAAGGGTGGTAGAAAGTTTAGTTTTTCTGCTCTCATACTCGTTGGCGATGGTCACGGTCATATTGGTTTTGGTTTTGCTAAGGCTAATGAAGTGTCAGATGCAATTCGTAAAGGAACAGAGGCAGCAAGAAAAAATGTTATGTCTTTTGAAATGGAAGGGACTACGATTCCTCACGAAACTACCGTTGAGTGGGATGGAGCTAGAGTGCTTTTAAGACCGGCTCCTGAGGGGACAGGCGTTATTGCAGGATCTAAAGTACGTTCAGTACTAGAGCTTGGTGGCGTAAAAGATGTTGTTGCTAAGAGCTTTGGTTCTAGTAATCCATTGAATCAAGTAAGAGCAACTCTTAGAGCTTTAGGTGGTCTTAAGAATCGGCACGACACGTTAACAAGAAGAGGTGTGTAATGTTTACACTATCAGGTCTTAAAAATACTCACCGACCTAAGCAACAGATTCAGCGAGTTGGTAGAGGCAATGGGTCGAAGAGAGGAAAAACCTGCTGCAGAGGTAGTAAGGGTGATAAGGCCCGCTCTGGATATAAAAGACGATTTGGCCGTGAAGGGGGACAACTTCCTCTTTATAGACGAATCCCGACCAGAGGATTTACTAATGCAAAATTTAAGTCTAAAATCTTTGCGTTAAATCTTTCCGACATAGAGGACTTATTTAACGACGGGGATAAGGTAAATATCGGTGTTCTTATTCATAGAAGAATAGCAACTCAAGTGTATACTGGTGGGCTGAAAATACTTTCTATGGGTGAGTTAACCAAGAAAGTGGAGATTGAAGCAGTTGGCATTTCTGCTCAAGCGCAAGAAAAGCTTAAGAAAAATGGTATTTCATTTAAGCTGCTTAGTGTTAATTAATTGGTTTTAATAATTGTTCTAGTAACGGATGTTGACTCATGTTCGAAGGAATAAAAAAGATTTTTTCTATTGCGGATTTGCGAACTAAAATTGTGTTTACTCTTTTAGTTTTAGCTGCCTGTAGAATAGGTACATTTATTCCTGTTCCTGGGATTAACGGTGCCGTTACTATTGAGACCTTTAAAAGTTTAAGCGGTGGCGGCCAGAATTTATTCCAGTTAATGGATGTGTTTTCTGGTGGAGCATTTGCTCAGATGACAATATTTGCTTTAGGAGTAATGCCGTATATTTCTTCGTCAATTATTATGCAGTTGATGATGGCTTTGGTTCCTTCTCTCCAAAGGGAAGTAAAAGAAACTCAAGATGCAGGGAAAAGAAAGCTTAGCAGATGGACAAGAGTGCTTACTGTGTTGTTGGCATTATTTCAATCTGCTTTATATGCAAAATATGCCTTGCAGTTGAATCTATCTTCTCCTGGAATCGTCGTAAGCGAGTTTATGGATAAGCAAGTGTTTGGTGTCCCCTTTTTGTTTTATATGGTAGTCATGTCGACCATGACAGCGGGCACGATGATTCTCATGTGGATGGGGGAGCAAATTTCGGCTAGAGGTATTGGTAACGGGGTGAGTTTGATTATTACTTTAGGTATTCTTTCTTCTCTGCCAAGAACAGTTGGTAATATTTTTGGTCAGCTGAATCTTGATTCTCAGGAGATCGGTCAAATTACTTTGTCATCCCTTTTGATTTTATGTGTTGTTTTTGTTTCGATTATTGTCGGTACAATTTTAATTATACAAGGTCAGAGGAAAATTCCTTTACAGTATGCTCGTAGAAATATAGCTGGTGATGAATCTCAACAGTCTAATACCGCATACATACCGTTAAAGATCAATTATGCGGGTGTCATCCCTGTTATTTTTGCTAGTTCATTGCTGATGTTTCCTGCAACTATTGTGCAGTTTTTAGGTTCCAGCTCCTGGGCGGGTCAGATGACGAAGTGGCTCTCTCCTGGTAGCATTGTCTATACCATTCTTTATATAGCCCTGATTTTGTTTTTCACCTATTTTTGGACTGCTACTCAGTTTCATCCTGAGCAGATTGCTTCAGATATGAAGAAAAATGGGGCGTTTATTCCGGGAATTCGGCAAGGTAAGCCGACTCAAGATTTTTTAGAGACTACAATGAATAAGATCACTTTTGCCGGTGCGGTTTTTCTAGCTTTGCTAGCGATCTCTCCGACTCTTATAGGGGCTCTTTTAGGAGTAGATCAGAGTATAGCTTATTTCTTCGGAGGAACCTCACTACTCATCTTAGTTGGGGTGGTATTGGATACAAGTAAGCAAATAGAATCCCATCTTCTTATGAAGCGTTATGATGGTTTTATGAAAAAAGCGCGATTAAGAGGACGTTAAAGTAAGTAAGTTATTATTTTGGCATAGCAGGCTAGATGCTTGCCTTGTCAAAGGCTTGTAAATTATCAACTCATCTGATAAGTTTTACAGCAATTTAGAAATCTAGACTAAAAAAGGACGATTACATGCCCAGAATTATTGGGATAGACATCCCAGATAATAAGCGTTTAGAGATTAGTCTGACCTACATTTACGGAATAGGTAGAAAGCTTTCCAATGATATCATTGACAAGCTTGGGTTAGATAAAAATATGAAAGCTCATGCGTTAACTGAAGATGATGTGGCTAAAATTAATGCTACATTAACTTCTGAGCATGCGGTTGAAGGGGATCTAAGAAGACAGATTCAAAATAACATTAAGCGATTAATTAGTATTCATTCTTATAGAGGTATGCGACACAGACTAGGTTTACCAGTACGTGGACAGAGAACCAAGACGAATGCAAGAACACGTAAGGGTAAGAGAAAAACAGTCGCAAACAAGAAGAAATAATTAATAAGGAGTGAATACCTTGGCTAAACAGGAATCAAAAAATCAAGCGGCCAAAAAAACTGGCGTAAAAGTCAGGAAAAAAATTACTAGAAACGTTCCAAGCGGCATCGTTTTTGTTAAAGCAACCTTTAACAATACGATTGTTTCTATCACGGATCTAACGGGTAATGTGGTTTCTTGGGCATCTGCTGGAAAAGTAAATTTTTCCGGTTCAAGAAAGTCTTCTGCATATGCAGCTACAGTAGCAGCTCAAGATGCAGCAAATACTGCTATGACACTTGGGATGAAAGAAGTGGAAGTTAATCTTTCTGGTCCTGGAGCAGGACGTGAGTCTGCGGTAAGAGGTTTACAAAGCGCGGGACTCATGATTAGCATTATACGTGATACGACCCCAGTTCCTCATAATGGATGTCGCCCTCGCAAGCGTCGTCGTGTGTAATAGTTTGAGAGCTTCGTTCTGGAAGATAGTGAAAATTCCATAGGAGAAATTAGTCATGGCAGTAATGTACGGCAAGTTTGAATTGCCAAATAAAATCAAAATTGATGAATCTACGAGAAAAGAAAATTTCTTGAGATTTATTGCAGAGCCTTTTGAAAGAGGTTTTGGACATACAATAGGAAACGCCTTACGTAGAGTTATGCTGACTTCATTGGAAGCGCCTGCGATAGTTTCTGTACGCATTGAAGGGGTTCCTCATGAATATATGGCAGTCGAAGGGATTATTGAAGACATGACTCACGTTATTCTGAATCTGAAAGGAGCTTTATTAAGAAAGCTGTTATTAGATGATGAATCTGGATCTAGGGAGCCTAGGGTTGTTTCTAAGATACTAGATGTCACGCCAGAAATGTTAGAGAAAGGCAACGGGCAACATATCGTAACATTAAAAGAACTCATGGTAATGTCTGATTTTGATGTTGTGAATCCCGATATGAAAGTCTTTACAGCGACGAAAGTAATGACTCGCAGAATAGACCTTAAAATTGCTGTTGGCAGAGGGTATGTTCCTTCTGAGCGACATCCTCAAGAGGGTAAGGGAGTTGATGAGATTGTTATTGATTCAGCGTTCTCTCCTGTAAGACTTGTGAACTATTATGTTGAAAATACTCGAGTAGGACAAGATACCGACTATGATCGTTTGATTGTAGAAGTTCAAACAGATGGAAGGGTGAAGCCTGAAGAAGCTTTGACATTCGCTGTTCAGATTGGTGTTCTTCACTTCCAGGTATTTGATCAGGTTAAGCTGCATTCTATTGCTTTTGATAAGGGAGAATCCGAGGTCAATTCTGATCGAGATGCGATGATGGCCAAGTTAGCGCTAAAAATTAATGAGATAGAGCTTTCTGTAAGATCAACTAATTGTCTTTCTGGCGCCAGTATTGAGACGATTGCTGAATTAGTAGTAATGCCAGAAATTGAGATGTTGAAATTTAGAAACTTTGGTAAAAAATCTCTGAATGAAATTAAAGCTAAATTAGAAGAAATGGGACTCTATCTTGGAATGGATCTCAATAAATTTGGTGTTAATAGAGATAATGTTAAAGATGTAATCCAAGAATATATTAATCAAAAAATAGGAACTGAAGCATGAGACATGCTAAGCATACTTTTAAAATCGGGAGAACTAGTTCTCACAGAAGATGTCTTATCGCGAATATGCTCAAGTCTCTAGTTGAGCATGAGAGAATCACGACAACTGTGACGAAAGCTAAAGAACTGCGTAGACATGCGGATCGTCTTATAACACTTGCAAAGAAAAATACTTTGGCAAGTAAGCGTCAGGTTATTGCTGAGCTTATGATTCGTTACAATTCTTTGACTCCAAAAGAAGCAAGAGACGCGAAGTTAAATAATAACAAAGAATCATTTAACGGTGACCGTATCGTAGTTGGAAAATTATTTGATCTTCTGGGTCCACGTTTTGCTACACGTAATGGGGGATATACCCGTATTATTCGCAAAGCCCAGCGCGTTGGTGATAATGCATCAACATGCTATATTGAGTATCTTTCTGAATAAGTATCTGGTTTTTTAAAAACGCTCATCCTGCGGTGTGAGCGTTTTTAATATTGGATTTTTCACTTTTTTTCTTTTCCATATTCTGCTTTACAATCTTCACTCTCTCGTTTATTATCCAAAAACAATGCATGTATCTATAACTCTGTAGTTGTGTATTAGGGGGGGTCAGTGGTTTTAAGAGTAGCAATCAATGGTTTTGGGCGAATAGGAAGATTAGTTTTTCGAGTCCTTGCAGAACGGAATGCGGATGTCGAGGTTGTTGCAATTAATGATCTTGTTCCTGCCGATAATTTAGCATACTTGTTAAAGTATGATTCTGTGCATAAAGCGCCTAAGTTGCAGATTACCGCTTATGAAAATGGATTAATTGTGAACGGTAAAAAAACAGAGGTGTTCTCGCAAAGAGATCCTCAGAAACTCCCTTGGAAAGAGCTAGGGGTTGATTTTGTGATTGAATCCACGGGATTGTTTACTAAAAAGGAAGAAGCTGAGAAGCATATTCTGGCTGGTGCGAGGCGTGTGATTATTACTGCTCCGGCACAGGGTGATATTCCTACCTTGGTAATGGGCGTGAATGCAGAGGTGTTTGATCCGAAAAAACATTCAGTGGTGTCAAATGCATCATGCACAACTAATTGTCTAGCACCTTTAACGAAAGTTTTGTTGGATAATTTTGGGATCGAAGAAGGACTGATGACAACAATCCATTCTTTAACAGCAACACAGCCTACTGTAGATGGTCCATCCAAAAAAGATTGGAGAGGTGGTAGAGCGGCAAGTATTAATATAATACCTTCTGCAACAGGGGCTGCCAAGGCTGTTGGGTTATGCATACCTCAAGTGCAGGGAAAATTAACTGGTATGGCATTTAGGGTTCCTACTGCAGATGTTTCTGCTGTAGATTTAACTGTTAGGTTATCGACAGATACCTCTTATGAGAAGATCTGCGAAGTGCTACAAATAGCAGCTCGCGGATCGATGAAGGGGATCTTAGAGTATTGTGAAGAGGAGGTGGTTTCTTCAGATTTCATTGGAAGTACTGCCTCATGTGTCTTTGATAAAGGAGCTGGAATTGCTCTAAATAGTAGATTTTTTAAACTTGTAGCTTGGTATGACAATGAGATGGGATACTCCAATCGTGTCGTCGACTTGATGTTTCATATGGCACAACAAGAAAAAACCATATAATTGATGACCACGTTCTTGCGTACAGCAAATTTCTTCAAAACTGTAGCTGCGTAAGATGTGGTAAAAGAAAAACCTTATAACAATGGGATATTGCGTGAATTTCACACGAGAGCCAATTATTGAAACAATAATATCTCCTAAAGATGGATATAAGCTTTGTGTTAAAAGTAGTCGAGGTGTGTCAACAGAAGATTATTTTGTGGATGCGATCGAAGTGGTTTCTTTTGGCAGAGCATTTTTCTTTAGAAGTTTAGAACGCCCTAAAGCCTTTCTTGTTCCTGTCACAGATTATGAAGTGATTGAGGTCAAGGAGACTAGGGTAGCATTAAAAACCACTGTTCATGAAAGAAGTATTAAAATCGGCGGTGGTAGAGAAGCTCCCGTGCGTGTGCAGAAAGAAGTGATAGTGGATAAGTCTGAGGATATGGATAGCTCCTTTAGTGAAGCTTCCCAGGATCTGTCTGAGGAGTCTGGTGTAGAAGTGACTTCAGATGGTCGTGGTGATAATAAAAAACGAGATAGAAGGCGACATAGAAGAAGACGTCTTGCGGAAGAAAGACGTGAGTGGGTGGAGAAGGAAAAGCAAGATCTGCCGGGTACTTCTGCTCCTATGGACGTAAAATCACCTTCAAAAGAAGGAGGTGGTAATGAAGATGAAGCGGTAAAAGTTTCATCTTCTATATTCAGTACATTATTTCCTCCTCCCCAGACTCTTATTGCGGAAACTATTGGACGGTACAAGGATAAAGAAGGCCTTGAAGGCGTTTTTTTTACCAAGCCTGTAAATGACCGTGTTGCAGAAGTGCATCATCAGAATGAAAAAGTAAAGGATAGATCAGAGGGGAAGAGCGCGCCTGCTCCTGCTGCCCATACCGATACTGAAGATCAAGAATAAAAGAATGTAAATTCGCTTGCTTCTTATCTTCTTTCAGTTATAAAATTCCACTACATTTTACAACCTAAGATGTAGTGGGGTTGATCCCTTAATCAAGCTCGGATGGTGGAATGGTAGACACTGAGGACTTAAAATCCTTTCCGTTAATAGCGGGTGCAGGTTCGACTCCTGTTCCGAGCATTCTCTAAGTTAATGACTTACATAATTATTTAGCTCTCATTTCTAAGTTTTTTTTATCTTTTTTATCCCATTTGTGGGTCAGTGCGATGAATAACATCCTTAAGACCCAGTGGTTTTAGTGATTTCTCATGAAATAAAGGCACTCATGGACATTCAGTGAGTGCTTGTGTTACATATAGGAATATAAAACAATCTAACCCAAGGTCACTGACTTTTCTCTAAAAACCTCATTACAAATTCCATAATCAAAGGGTAAGTGACTGATTTTCAGCGCTTATTTTTCAGAACTGGCTTTGTAGTGTCTAGATATTAGCTATAATAATTATTTGTTTTCCAAAAGTTGAGTCGGTCAGGACTAAGCGCGGCCCGAGACAGCGTATCCTGCTTAATTTAGGTGCTGATCTACCGCTGGACAAACAAGAATGTAAACTGTTGGCAAATCGCATTGAGGAGATTATAAGCGGGCAAGGAACTTGTGTTCCCATATCTCAGGAGATTGAATCGCTTGCCCAGGCTCATGCCTCTCGGTTAATCAAAAACCTCTCCAAACCCTCTATTGAGAAGAAAGAAACGTCTGCCGTTCCCGATTATGCAACCATTGACCTACGAAGCGTTATTCACCAGGAAGAGCGCACTGTGGGAACTGAAGATTTGTTATTGCGCATCGCCAAACAATTAAAACTGCCAGAAAAATTAGACGAGCTAAAGTTCTCCAAAAAAGAGATTGCAATTGCTTTGGGCAGTATCATCGCAAGGGCAACATTCCCAGCCAGCGAGAGCTCGACACATTCGAGATTGATTAGCCAGATCGGTCTTGGCGAACTACTTAATATCGACTTCGCATCAACATCTCTAAACCACTTTTACAAAATCAGTGACCAATTGCTCGGACACAAAAACGGCGTTTGGCAATGGGAAGAAGCATGACTTTAGATTATTCAAACAGAAAAAAGATCGCTCCTGCTCAACAGCTCTTGCATTAGAAAAAAGAGCGCTGCAAAAAGTAGACCGCTTTGAAATCATCCCTGTAAGCAGAGAGCGCAGAACAGCCTTAGCTGTGGATCCAGCTACAGGGCAGACACAAGTAGTCTTTCATGTAGATCCATCTGGGAACTCCAACGGAACTGCTGCCAGCCCTTTTCATACTGTATCTGCTGCTTTAGCTCTAGCAAAACCTCGAGATAGCGTACTCGTCGGCCCAGGAACATTCGATGCTCAAGAGGAAGGAGAGGAGAATGGCTTTAGGGTTGGTAGCGGAGTCTCGTTACTGTCTACCACCGTACAGCAAAGGGTATCCACTCAATATGGCCGTATGTCTCTACCGGTTACTAAGGGCTCTACTGTTCTCACCAATTCTCGTGATAACACGGAAAACGATACAACCATAACAAAGATCATAGGGGATGATGCGGAGGTTGTTGGGTTCTATTTTAAAGGCGAAAACCTATATGCCGGAATATGGAGTGATGATGAGACTGTAGCTAATGCCCATATCGCTAGGAATACATTTGATATAGCGTCCCAGAGTGAAGAATGCTATGGTATAGAAGTCAGGCTCTCTGGAACATCAGTCATTGAAGACAATACTTTTGACAGAGTGGAAAGCAATTCACTAGACATAGTTAACAAGGCCTGGGGCATAAAGTGCAAGAACGTCGAGCCAGATACAACAGTCACCATCGCGCACAACACGTTCCTTAATATTACGGCTACTGATTCCGTGAGTGCCTTTGGGTATGAGTACATAGCCGACGGATACGGCAACTTGATATCCCATCATAATGAATTTTACAATATAAATTCTCCCATTTATGTGCAGAACAGCGGTGATAGTTTCATAACAAACATTTATAATGAAACTATCACCAGTGCCAGTGAAGGCAACAGCAAGGTAAATGTCGCTATAAGCGTAAATAATCTGTATGATGCTTATGATAATGCAGGGATCAATTGCATAACATCGGTAGCCAACTGTCTGATATCAGATCTAGTTGATCTAGAAATAGGAATCGAGGTGAGTCATCACGCACCAGTGGACAGCGGAGTAGTGGTGATTAGTAGCAATACAATTACTAAGATAACAAGCGCTATCAATAGCTCCATAACTGGAATATTGGGATCCTGTGTGACTGAGTTACAGATCTCTGACAATGAGATATCGAATATCACATTAACAAAAGCATACGTACCTGCTTTTCCAGCTGTTGTAGGTATAATAGCGAATTCCAGCAATGCATTTGTTAATGCGAATACGATCTTAGGCCTTACATCCAATTTGTCTACTTATGGGATAACGTTCGGATATGGTAGTGACAAGCCTGCCCTCAATGTGTTCTCATGCACAAGCAATACAATCACTGAGTTAAAAGGCGGTAGTGGATCGTTGCCACACAGCTTCTATAGTTATATGTCCTATAGTTATAGGGCCTGCTGGCAGATTACTGACAATGTCATTGACAACGATGGATACATCGATAACGTCTCGATAGGTGATATATCTTATCTATATACTAAGAACAACACTAAACTCATCAACGTTGGAGATCCACAGTACGTCGAGGAGATCTCTGGACCCTGCTCGACTAAGCAGTAAATTTCTCTGATTTGCATTGAGCAAGTGCTCATTAAGTTGAGGTGACCACCCTAAAATGGGCCTATGGCTACCTCAATTCGATGGGCACTTGCCTTTTGCATCTGTAAGGTAAGCGAGCCCATCTTTTAAGCACTTCCATTCTTTAGCTAAAATGATCCCTTCTTAAATAAAGCAAGGAGGGGATCAATGATTAGTAAGGTGGAGTGGCAAAAAAGAATAGAAGAGTACAATCTGACCGGACTTTCTACAAGAGCCTGGTGTAAGATCCAAAATGTTCCCGATTCCACGTTTCGATATCATCTAAGTACACTAAAAAATCAGGATCAGAAAAAATGTATCAAATTAAAGCCTACCTCCCAAGGGATAAAGCTAAGCTGGAAAAATATCACACTCGAGTTAGATCCTGACTTTGATGAGAAAAGCCTTTTGCGTTTTCTCAATGCACGGAGGTAGGGATGTTAGCATTATCGGGAGATGCCAGGGTTTACCTTCCCACTTCTTCATTTTTGAGAAAGAGTGTCTTTATCGGATGAATTAAAAAAATAGCTAAAAAATTAATAATATCTTAATATTTTTTTAATGTAAAAATAGCACAGAATGTTGTCTAGGTGTTGGTTGGACTGCGTTGTTAGTGCATATATTTTTTGAAATTAATAAGCAAGGGGGTTTGATTATGAGCGTTATAGGTTCAAATATTCGAAAATGCCAGGGGCCAGCTTGTATGATAGCAGATCTTTCGCAGACTGATTTAAAAGTATGCAGTCGATGTAAGCAGTCTTTCTACTGTAGTAGGGAGTGTCAATCGCAAGATTGGACAATAGGTAGGCATAAAGAAGTATGTGTTACGGCAACCCCTTCGATTGGTTTGCAAGTTGAAAAAGCGGTTGGGTCTATTTTACGTGGTGTGGAGGCGAGTGAGGGAGCTTTATCGGTATTAAAAGATAGGCAAAGTGTTGTTAGATCAGAAGCGGCTGCTGCTTCTGAAATCTCTCTATCTTCTACCTCAGCAGATAGAGGTGCACCTCCAGTATGGGAGAGAAAGGGCTTGGTTAAGGAATCCCATGCCCACGGGCTGGATAGTATTAATTTACTTGATCTTCCGGACGAGATGAGGATAAGTGCTGCATCAGTTCCTTTTGCAGGGGGTAGTTGGGAAGCTCGAAAGAATTTCTTGAATTGTGTATTAGAGCACATCTTACAAACACATGCAAAGCAAGAGCCTTTATCGGTTATATCATTGGGGTCTTCTAATCTATTAATGGAATATTTATTAGCGATCGAATTAATGGAACGGGGTTATAGTCAGGTGTCCTATTTTTTCGTGGATCCCGGTTATCGATTTGGACACAGCACTCCTTTGTGTGAACCTACTGTAGCACAGCACCTCGGTGCATTTAGAAAGCATGTGGAAGGTCTATACATGAAAAAATACGCAAAGGAATTGCCGGATGGATCGATACGCTTTATCTCGAGGGCTCCGAATGTATGTAGGTATATCCCTAAGAGCCAGCCTGTCGTGCTGATTGAATCCCTCCCTGTATATGCTCAGCCGAATGCTACCATAGTATCCAATGGTTTGCAGCCTCTTGATTCTCAAGATATAATCGGTGGTGGTTTTGTAGTTCCTGTGGAGTCGGACCACATGAATACATTTGCTCTGCTGCCGGCTAGAGATGAAATAAGCGACATCTGTATCATTCCCTCCTTGGCGCTCGAGGGTGAGGGAGGAAACCCATTTTTGTGGAACGCTGGTGTGAAAATTCAAAAGAATGGGTCTTATATCGTTCATATGCAAGGTATTGAGGAATCACTCCCTAAGTTGGCTGGTAAACAATTAGCTGAATCTCTACGTCAGCAGGTAAGGTGGTATCTTGATCAAACTATTGCCCGTATTCAGCAGGGAAATCCTAATAGACAGTTGACGGACAGTGAAGTGGCCTATGTGATTAAAGGGATTGTGCAGAAGGGGAATGTTCCTTGTATGAGTTTGATCCAAGAATCGGGTATGTGTCGCTTCTTTTATGCAATCGATTATACGGCTGATCGCAAGGATATGTTATCGGGTCTGCTCGAAAAGGGTAAAGAGTGCCCTCATGCAACTGCATTGAAACTCGAAGCTAGGGGAAATCTGCGAGAATCACCTGCTGGGAAGGGGTATGCAATCGTGAAAGAAAATTTACTGCCGTAGTAAGGTTTTTTACAAGCTGTCGCTGATCTAGGCCGTAGTTGTTCTCTTTATTCTGTAAAGGGAGGATTGTTATTTCTCCCCTTATTAGAATAACGATAAATAGGTATTTTTCCCATTTTTTCTTCTGTCGCAAGGGACTAGCAGATTCCGGATACGATCCGCAGATGTCTCGAATATAGTCGTCAAGATACATTCGTGGCAGTATCTGTTCTATGTGGTGTCTAGTCGGAGGTTTTTTCTCGAAGATAGGGGTCTTGTAAGATTTATTGATAACCTCTTTTAAACACTGGTACAATAAAGTCGATGGCGCTACCATTTATTGTTTTTCGCTTTTTCGGGATATTTTTAGTTGAGGGTACTATGATCTATGATTTTACTCTTTTTGTAAGCGCTACTCTGGTAGGAAATTGGGTGTGGGATCTTTGGACTAGGCGATCGGCAGTCAAAGAGCATAAAAAGAAGATGCTGAAAAGCTGTCTTGAGAAAATGGAACATTGTTCCCATGAGTTGGATTACAATGCAGCTCCGGGTATTGGAGAATCAAGATGTCCTTTTACTACGGAGGCCCAGCAAAAGCTCTTGTATTCAGAAGAGAATTCTCTATTAGGAAGTGATGTGACAATTTCCTTAAAGAACTTGATCATTAATGTAGGCAAGGCTAATGGAGGCGCCCCCTCTGTCACTCCTAACGGCATAAAGAAGGGAAGTATGCAGTTGAAAGAGATGCTCCAGCAAAGAGGGGCTGAATTGCAAAACAGTGCGAAATCCAAAAGATAGATTCGATCATCCTGCTTTGATGAGTCGGGGTTTTGACTGACTCCCCTCCTTAAAAACACGGGATTCCTGGTTCATGTAGATTACAGCGGTTATTTACTCGGATAGCCAAGCGACTTCAAAGCTTGATCCGTTTGAGGAGAGATGTAGGGGTGAAGCTTTCTCCTGATCCCCAGCTTGCATAATAATTTCATGGCTAGCCGATCCAAAAGCGGTGATGCTTCCTTTACGTCCTCGAATAATGGCCGAGCAATTAGTTAGAAAGGCCGATTGAAAATCAGCTAGAGGAAGCACCTTCTTATAAAACGGAGCTTCCACGATCCATTCCGCGGAGTTTCTTAAAGCAGTAGCGGATCGGGTATACCTTCTTGGGATCACCGCTGAGACCTTTTGAGTCAGGTTCACAATGTTGAGTTGGAAGGTGTTGCTTCCGATATAGGTCACTTTTGCTGATATGGTATCCCCGCTTGTTAAAGGAAATCCTACAATTTGGTAGGCACCATCTGGAAACATTTCAAACCAGGCATAGTGTTGCACCTTTCCGTTAATCCAATTATGGGATGTCCCAATCTGTTCTACCGTGCGACTGCTATACCCATCGATGCCAACCCAAATCGCGCAATAGCTTGAATTCGGCGTGGCTTTCAATGTGGGGACTATCCAGTTCCCTGAAGCTTGAGTAACTGTTTTATTGGTCGATGTCGTTGCATATCCACTCCAGTTAGAGCTGATCGATGGTGCTGCAGAATAACTGTCAAGTGGATGGATTTTTGCTCTTTCTATCGGTTCGATCGAACAAGGGATCGTTTTAATTTTTCTTACATCTGCTTGGGACCAAGAGGATGTTGCAAGCAAGCATAGGATTAGGGGTAGCAATAGCTTTTTCATGAATACTCCTTGTTATCTGTTACATTCAGGGACATTACACTCAGATGGAATGTATGGTTGAAGCTGTTCATGCTAGAAGGAAGGGTTCTGTTTTGTCAATTTTATAATTTAATTTCTGTTAGCCAGTATATGGTGTGTCTATGTATTTTATGCAGGATAAGAAATGTCGTGATCAATAGAGCTTATTTCTAGTATATTTTATGGATAGACAATCTAACAAAGGTCCCTTGCTTGAAAAAAATACCACGCTATAGAAATTTAGAAGATACCCTTGCGATTTTTAGATCAAAATCGCAAAAAGGGTCGATCAATGTTCACAGGGTTTTCAAGATTCTTGGGGGTAAGGAATTGGATGTAGCGATCATCTGTATAGCCGCCCCGTTCTGCTTGCCGATGCATATTCCTTTTCTATCTATTCCTTTCGGAGCACTTATCATGTTTATCGGTGTAAGAATGTATCTTGGTAAGGGGGTTTGGTTGCCAAGGAGTCTTATGGATAAAGAACTCTCTGTTCGAGGGGTAGGAAGAGTTGCTAAGGTGGGGATGGGGATGATTAAAGTTATTAAAACAGTTGTTCATCCGCGTATGGAGTATTGTTGCTATCGTAGGATATTTCGGAAAATGAATTCGATTTTGGTGGTTTGTTTAGGCCTTGTCCTGTTCATCCCTTGCCCAATGCCTATCGCTACTCTATCTGCTTCTTTGGCTTTATTAGGGATTAGTTTGGGATTATTAAATGATGATGGGCTAGTTGTAGTAGTGGGTTATGTGTTTTCTATACTCACATGTATAGGTCTGATTTTTGCATTCACTATGGGTTGTCAGCGGATATAGTTGTTAGATAGGCTGCAAAGCAGCATAAGTTGCCTGAAATAGCGATCGTATACTTTGCTAGTATGATGGATCCGGTTAATAGAATAGCCGCAGGAAGCGTGATGCTGCATCCAATGGCATGCAGGCTTAAATATCCTCCCGCCGTAGATAGAAAGAAGTCGGCGGCCAAGAGAATGACTTTTAGGATGCTGCTTGTGTTTTGGGGTGGCTCATTGATTTCGTCAGTTCCGTGTATAATAAGGGAGATAATAGTGCTTGTTAGCCCAAACAATGCAGCGCTTTTGCTTGGCATCAGAGAGAAAATGCGTCCTGTAAGGGTGCTGATGATTGTATTGATTGTGGCTTCATAAAGCATGGAAGCATTGGAGTAATAAGAGCTAGAGGGTGTCTGGCCTGTCGTTTGGTCGTGTATAAGAGGTGTATTGAGTTGCATGATACCTTTGAGTAGATAACAGGAGCTTAACCGGTGTTAGCTCCCGTTATGGTTCCCTGTTTTTCAAGACTGTCAGGTTTTGGAAAAAAAAACCTTGAGCTTGTCGACAAAGGTTTGTTTTCGTGGGGAATTAGATCCCATTTCCATTGCGGCAAATTCTCGGAGAATCTCCTTTTGTCGTTCACTCAGATCCACTGGAGTCTCTGTGACTACTTTAATCAGTAGGTCGCCTCTTCCTTGAGCATGGACATTAGGGCAGCCTTCGTTTTTTACGCGGAGTATCTTTCCTGCTTGTGTCCCTTCAGGAATATTCAATCTGCAGGTGCCACCTAAAGCGGTAGGGATTTCTTTTTTAGATCCAAGAGCCGCTTCACAGAAGCTAATAGGAAGCTCGAGGATTAAATCATCGCCATCTCTTTGAAAGAGCTTGTGTGTTTCAACGGTAATATACACATAGAGATCTCCGGGTGGGCCTCCGTCTTCTCCTGCGTCACCGTGTCCGGATAGTCGGAGTCTCATTCCTGAGTCAACCCCTGCCGGGACTTTAATCGAGACATTTTTTTTCTTTTTCATCCGAGCTTGACCATTACAATCTTTACAGGGCTCAGAGATTACTTTTCCTTTGCCCGCGCATTGGTTGCAAGTCGTAGCCATACTAAAAAAGCCGCGAGTCTGATGGATTTGTCCTTGTCCTTGGCAGCGAGGGCATCGCTTAACTCCTGCTTTTGAAGCAGCTCCTGATCCATTGCAGGGTTCGCACGTAACATAGTTCGTTAATGAAGCTTCTTTCTCCACTCCAGCCATGGCTTCTTCAAAAGAAAGATTGAGGTTCATTCTTTTGCTGGCTCCTTGCCTTTCTCCAGAGCTAGCGCTCCCGCTGTCAAAACCAAAAAACGAGTCGAAAATAGTCTCGTTACCACCGCCGCCGCCGCCACCACCACCACCGAATGCGCCCATGAATGTGCGTAGAGCTTCTTCCATGGATGAGAATCCCCCTGGATGCCCCCCTCCCATGCTAGCTCCTCCTTTTAAAGCATCAGCGCCATATTGGTCATAGACTTGCTTTTTCTGGTCATCGCTTAAGACTTCATAGGCTTCAGAAATCGATTTAAATTGCTTTTCTGCGTCAGGGTTGCCAGGATTTTTATCTGGATGGTATTTAAGGGCATTTTTGCGATACGCTTTTTTAATTTCTTCTGCGGAGGCGTTTTTTGTTACGCCAAGTACATTGTAATAGTCGCTCATACTTTGTTACCTGTAATAGATGAAGAAATTATTCTAGCAAAAAGAGGGTTTTTTTTCTACGAAATTTAGCAATTGCTTGCGCAAATTGCTAAACTGTAAAATATGGCAGAAGTTAAGCTGTATTAGACTAAGCGAGAACTTTTGATCTTTTTGTATTTGAGTGCGGCTTTAGATTTTGCTCTGCTCTTAACGGATGGTTTGTCATAAAAGCGGTGCGCTTTTGCAGCTTTCATGATACCTTCTTTATCAAGTTTTTTCTTGAGAGCTCTAAGAGCTTTATCGATCGGTTCACCGGCACGGACTTTAACGCTGGGCATGAAAATCATTCCTAAATAGTTAAAAAGTGAATAAAAAATTCTATAAAAAACAAATGTAGCCTCATCTTATCAAAAGAATTGGATATTCATCAAGTAACATCCTTCTAATAGGTTAACTTCTCAGGGATTCTACGGCAATAAGAGGGACCGACATGGGGTTTAAATAAAGGAGTTCGATTGTTTCAAGGTGGGTGTGGGGGGTGAAGTTTTGTTCCATATATAGATTGTGTAGATGGGAGCATAGTTTTTCTAAGGAAATCGAGGAGGGTGTAATCCTGTATTGGCTGAACATCGGATGCGCTTTGATTAGGGTTTCTATATTGTGGGTGAGTATCAGCTTATCTGCCAGCTCAGAAAGAGGTATGTCAGAAGTTGCCGGGGTATGACAGGTGATTTGGTGATAAGTTTCTTTGCAGGCTTTCAGTGAAATCAAAAACGGATTATTTTGCTTGGTTGGCATGATAAACATTAGGTCGCCCTCGGTTGCCTGAGGAATGTAAGCAAGAGCGGAGCAGAATGGGATTAGGGGGATTCTTAGGCCAAGGGATAACCCTTTTGCAACAGAGACAGCGGTTCGGGTGCCTGTATAGGAGCCTGGACCTATCCCTACACAGATGGCACTGATCTGATCCGGAGAAAGAGCGTGCTTTTTTAAAAGGCTTTGTATAGAAAGAGTGAGTAGTCCGGAAAGCTTGTTATTATGTGGGTAGGCTACGCAGTCCGTAAGATGTTCATTATGGGATAGGCCTATTGCTATATAGCTGTGGCTTGTGTCTAAAATAAGTTTTATCATGCGTACTGTCTTTCTGAATTCAGGTCAGTACAGTATAGCATACACGTAGGCAAAACGAGAAGGGAGAATCTTTTTAGATTTTTTTCAGGTAGTTGAGGTATTTTACCAGACTTGATAGAGTCTTATAACTTTTACTTAAAGAATCCTATAACAGTTGGCAGGTGTATTGTGAGTTATGATGATTTTTCCGAAGATGACTTATCTATAGAGCAAGCTGAAGAGGCTTTAGCTCAGACAGTGGAAGACTCCGTGCGCCAAGATCTTCATAAGGATAAGGGCATTGCAGACCTTCCTGATCAAGTGTATATCATCCCATTAACACGACGTCCTTTTTTCCCAGGAATGGCAGCTCCTCTTGTGATAGAGCCGGGTCATTATTATGAAGTTCTTAAAAATGTTGCGAAATCAGAGCATAAGTGCATGGGATTGTTTTTAACAAAACAAGAAGATGCAAGCATTTATAAAGCAGGGTATAAGGATCTTTATGATGTGGGAGTTTTAGCGCGTATCCTTAGGATTATTCCTATGGAGCAAGGGGGCGCTCAGGTTGTGTTAAATATGGAGCGAAGGATTTCGATTAAGAAGCCGGCAAAGACAGGGAAATTTTTAAAGGCCCAAGTTTCTTACCATGAAAATGGCTCTGCTAAGCTTTCTAAAGAGTTAAAAGCTTATTCTATTAGCATTATTACTACGATTAAAGAGTTATTAAAGCTTAATCCTCTATTTAAAGAAGAGTTGCAAATCTTTCTTGGCCACTCTGATTTTACTGAGCCGGGTAAGCTTGCTGATTTTGCCGTGGCGCTTACTACTGCCAGTCGAGAAGAGCTGCAAGAGGTTTTAGAGACTTTTGATTTACAGGGTCGAATCGATAAAGCCCTTATCCTTTTAAAGAAAGAACTCGACTTAAGCCGCTTGCAAAATAGTATTAATCAGAAAATAGAAGCGACTATTTCCAAAACACAGAGAGAGTTTTTTTTAAGAGAGCAGCTTAAAACAATTAAAAAAGAGCTAGGACTCGAAAAAGAAGATAAGACAGTAGATATTGAGAAATTTGAAGCGCGTCTTAAAAAAAGAGATGTACCCAATGATGTTATGACTGTCATTAATGAAGAGCTGGAAAAGCTGAGTATGCTCGAGATGCAGTCGGCTGAATATGCTGTCTGCAGAAATTATTTAGACTGGTTAACCATTGTTCCTTGGGGGGTAAAAAGCGAAGAAGCTTTGGAGCTCGATCACGCTCAAGAGGTGCTAGATGAGGATCATTATGGGCTGAAAGATATCAAGGAAAGGGTGTTGGAGTTTATTAGTGTTGGCAAGCTTGCAGGTGGTGTTAAAGCCAATATTATTGGTCTTACAGGCCCTCCGGGTGTTGGTAAAACAAGTATTGGCAAAAGTATTGCTCGCGCTTTAAATCGACAATTTTATCGATTTTCTGTAGGAGGGATGCGCGACGAAGCGGAAATTAAGGGGCATCGAAGAACGTATATTGGTGCAATGCCAGGCAAGCTCATACAAGCTCTTAAATTTACGCAGACGATGAACCCTGTTATTATGCTTGATGAGGTGGATAAGATCGGTAGTAGTTATCAAGGAGATCCAGCCTCTGCTTTGCTCGAGGTGCTTGACTCGGAGCAGAATAAAGATTTTCTCGATCATTATCTGGATGTTCGATGTGATCTGTCGAATGTGCTATTTATTGTCACTGCGAATGTCCTGGATTCTATTCCTGAACCCTTAAAGGATCGTATGGAAATCCTGCGTCTTTCAGGATATATTTTAGAAGAAAAGCTAGCTATTGCAGAGAATTATCTGATCCCAAGAAATCGCAAAAGCATGGGGTTAAAGGCCTCTGAGGTGTCTTTTTCTAAGCAAGCTCTTAAGGATATTATCAATGGGTATGCTCGTGAAGCAGGTGTTAGAAATTTAGAGAATTACATCAAAAAAATCTTGCGGAAGGTAGCTCTAAAAATCGTCAGAGAGCAGGAAGGGAAAAAAACAAAGAAAAAGGGTGCGCCTAGGAAATATGCGATTTCCGATGCGAACTTAAATGAATATCTTGGTAAGCCTATCTTTACATCAGATCGCTTCTATGATAGGACTCCGGTTGGTGTCAGCATGGGGCTTGCTTGGACGTCCATGGGGGGTGTAACCTTATATATCGAAACGATTAGGGTCGATGCAGAAAAAGTGGATATGAAGCTGACGGGGCAGGCGGGTGATGTCATGAAAGAGTCAGCCCAAATTGCATGGACTTATTTACATAGTAAGGTTGATGTGTATGCGAAAGGGATTCCTTTTTTTGAAAAAAGTCAGGTCCATCTACACATTCCTGAAGGGGCGACCCCGAAAGATGGTCCTTCTGCTGGAATTACCATGGTGACTGCTTTGATTTCTTTGCTTACAAAAATACCTGTCGCTGCAGATCTTGGTATGACTGGGGAGCTGACTTTAACAGGAAAAGTCCTTCCTATTGGAGGAGTAAAGGAGAAGTTTATAGCAGGTAAACGTTCGGGATTAAAAACTCTTATTTTCCCAAAAGATAATCAGAGAGATTATGATGAGTTACCTAAGCACATTAAAGCTGGGATAAAGGTTCATTTTGTGGATCATTACGATGAGGTTTATCGTGTTGCTTTCCCCTCAAAGTAAGTCGTTTGTAGAATGTATCCAAGCCAAGATCCTCTCGGGAGACCTCCTAGAGAGGGCGGTGGCTAACCTAAGAGTGTTAGGGCGCAGCATTGCGACGTTGAATGGTTCTTTTGATCTGCTGCATGCAGGGCATTTAGAAATGATTTATCAGGCTTCTTTGCAGGCTGATGTATTAATCGTGGGTCTAAATACGGATGATTCTATAAAGAGATATAAAAGTCCCCTGCGTCCGATTATTCCTTTAGAATATCGGTTGCAGATGATGGCTTCCCTACAGATGGTAGATTATGTCAGTTGGTTCGAAGAAGTAGACCCGATTGCTTGGTTAGAAAGAATTCGCCCTGATGTACATGTAAACGGATCTGAATACGGATCTGATTGTGTTGAAGCTGATGTAGTGCGTCGGTATGGGGGCAGAATACACATTGTTCCTTTGGTTTCTGGCTTGTCCACCTCTAATATTATTCGGAAGATTAAAGAAGTATGCGCTTAATTGGTGAATTGGATTCTGAAAAAGAGGTCGTGTCTTTTTCTCTTTTTTTAACGACACAAAAAATCAATCACAAGTATGAGTTCTTTGAAGACCCCTCTCAAGCAAAAAAAGGATTTCGATTATGGGTGTATGACGAAGACGATTGGAGTCGTGCTATTGCTTTTTACGCAGAGTATAAGCAGCATCCGGACGACCTTAGGTTTAGAGCCTCAGAGATACCTGTAGAAGAGGCAGACTCCCTCCAGTTTAAGATAGAAGGTTCTGTGAAGATGATTAAGCTTTCTATTCATAAGATCATACGTCCATTTCCTTATCTTATTACCTATGGATTTTTATGCCTTTGTGTAGGTCTTTTTCTTGTAAATTTAGGGGAAAAAAAGACGATTGCCAAGGAGAAAGGGCTTCTTGCAGAGGAAATTTTGCTGACTCCCTCTCAAACATTCTTACTGTTTGATTA